>JADGHK010000175.1 GCA_019686145.1 Bryobacteraceae bacterium
TCCGGAGTAAAATCGTCGAGCAGCCAGATGGTGTTACAGACCCAATAGCCCCGGTCGTCGGCAACGGCGCCGGCATCGGCGTGCAGGGGCTGGGCGTCACTTGTGAACGGATTCGCCGAGCGGGCATTCAAGCTGCTTAACTTGAAGTCTTCGCCGAGCACGTGCCGCACGCGTTCGAGCACGGCGGGATGGGAGACAACACGCTCGAATAGCTCCCCCTTGTCCACGAGGTTCGCAAGCCGCCGGGCTCCCGGCTCCTTTCGAAATTCCGAACCCGCATTCTCCCCCTCGAGAGCCCACAGCTCCTCACAGCGTGCCCTCACCTCCTCCAGGAAGTCGGGTTCCATCACGGCCGGAAGCACGATCCAGCCCTGGTCGTCAAGCTGTCGCCGTTCTAGCTCCGTCACTTCGGAATGATAGTAACAAAAGCAGGAACAGGTGACGCGAAAAAAACGGGGGAGCAATGCTCCCCCGCTGAAGTCCGGGACTGTTTGCAGGACTAGATGTCGTAGTAGAGGGCGAATTCGTAGGGATGAGGCCGCAGCCGGACAGCATCGGCTTCCGCCTTGCGCTTGTAGTTGATAAAGGTTTCGATCAACTCCTCCGTAAAGACGTCGCCCTTCAGCAGGAAGGCGTGATCCTCTTCCAGGCAGTTCAACGCCTCATCCAGCGAAGCCGGCATTGCCGGAACGTTCTTCATCTCTTCCGGAGACAGATCGTAGATATCCTTATCGAGCGGCTCACCCGGATCGATCTTATTGAGAATGCCGTCGATACCGGCCATCAGCATGGCAGCGAAGGCCAAGTACGGGTTCGCCGACGGATCGGGCGGACGGAACTCGATGCGCTTTGCCTTCGGGCTGGCCGAGTACATCGGAATGCGCACGGCAGCCGAGCGGTTGCGGCGGGAGTAGGCAAGGTTGACCGGCGCTTCGTAGCCTGGCACCAGGCGCTTGTAGCTGTTGGTGGTCGGCGCAATGATGGCGGACAGCGCCCGGGCGTGCTTCAGCAGACCGCCGATGTACCAGAGGGCCATCTGGCTGAGGCCAGCGTAGCAGTCGCCGGCAAAGAGCGGAGTCCCTCCCTTCCAGAGGCTTTGGTGGGTGTGCATGCCGCTGCCGTTGTCGCCGAAGATCGGCTTCGGCATGAAGGTAACCGTCTTACCATACTGGTATGCCACGTTCCGGACAACATACTTGTAGATCATCATGTTGTCGGCGGACTTGACCAGCGTGTCGAAGCGCTGATCGATTTCGCACTGGCCGCCGGTGGCAACCTCGTGGTGATGGCACTCGATGTTAAGCCCGCACTTGATCATCGTCTCGACCATCTCAGCACGCAGGTCCTGGTAATGATCAGTCGGGGGAGTCGGGAAGTAGCCTTCCTTGTATCGCGGACGGTAACCGAGGTTGTTGGTTTCACGGCTGGAGTTCCAACGACCCTCCTCCGCGTCTATGAAATAGAAACCGGAGTGCTGATTCTGATCGAACCGGATGTTGTCGAAGATGAAAAATTCTGCTTCCGCACCGAAGTAAGCCGTGTCCGCAAGCCCCGAATTTTGCAGAAACAACTCCGCTTTTTGAGCGATCCAGCGTGGGTCGCGCTCGTAGTGTTGGCGGGTAATCGGATCGATTACCGTGCAGGTCATCACCAGCGTCGGCGTTTCGTAAAACGGATCAATGAAGGCGGTCGTGGGATCCGGAATCAAGAGCATGTCGCTCTCGTTGATCGCAGCCCAGCCGCGGATGCTCGAACCGTCAATGCCGAATCCCTCTTCGAATGAATCTTCCTTGAGCTGGCTGATAGGATAAGAGATGTGCTGAGACAGGCCGGGAAGATCAGTAAAGCGGAGATCCAACTGGCTTACGTTGTTCTTCTTGGCGAATTCTAATACTTCTTTCGGACTCATAAACCTCCCCTCAGTGCGGGTACAATAACGAAAGATTCTGGAAACAAGGCACCAGCATATCCAAGGCCTTGCAAGGGCGTCAATAGAAAGAACTTATGGCGTCCATTGCCAATTCTTTTGCAAATGGGACAGCTCAGTATCGATTGGGGCCCGCAGCGGCAGATATACAGCGTCAGCGAACTGAGCGCTGCCGTCCGGGACCGCCTGGAGGGGGACTTCAGCGACATCTGGGTGGCGGGTGAAATCTCCGGCTGTAAGATTGCCTCCAGCGGCCACTGTTACTTCACAATTAAGGATCGCGACACCCAGTTGTCCTGCGTTTGCTTCCGCAGCGATCTCCGCTACCTGCGATTCAAACCCCAGGACGGCGCCGCCGTCAACGCACGAGGCCGCCTCGATCTGTACCCGAAAAGAGTCGATCTCCAATTCATCGTACAGGCCATCGAACCGCAGGGACACGGCGCCCTTCAGGTGGCGTTCGAACAGCTCAAGCGAAAACTGGCAGCCGAGGGTCTGTTTGACGCCGCGAGGAAGCGGCCGCTTCCCCGGTTCCCACGCCGGATCGGGATCGTTACGTCGCCGGCAGGCGCGGCGATTCACGACATGATTCAGATCCTTTCGCGCCGGTTTCCCGGGATCCACGTCCGGCTATACCCCGCCCAAGTACAGGGGGAGGGCTCGGTGGAATCGGTCTGCCGCGGCCTCGAGTACTTTGCGAAGTCACAGTGGGCGGACGTGATCATCGTGGGTAGGGGAGGCGGATCGCTTGAGGATCTTTGGACCTTCAACGAGGAGGCGGTTGCCCGGGCGATCGCGGCCAGCCCGATTCCCGTCATCTCCGCCGTCGGTCACGAGACCGATTTCACGATCGCGGATTTTGTGGCCGACCACCGTTCGCCGACTCCCTCGGCTGCCGCTGAGCAGGTTATCTGTACCCGCCAGGAAGTGCTGGACCGGATTCTGTCGCTCCAGCAGCGGATCGAGCGCGGTATCCACTTGCGAATCGCCCAACTGGCCCGCCGGCTCCATCAGCAGGCAATCGACCGGCCGACGGCAATCCTGCACCGGAGGATCGGACGGAGCCTGCAGCGCGTCGACGAACTGGACTACACGTTGCGCAGCCGGATTCGCGAGATCCTCGCCCGGGCGCACCGCCGCCATGCCGAAGCCGACGCGAGGCTCAGACAGCTTGACCTACGCCTGCGCCTTGCGAAAGCCCGCCAGCGTCTCGACGCAGCCGAGCAGCAGATCGTGCAGCTCGGCCGGTTTCGCCTCCTCAAAGCACAGCGCCTCCTCGAGCCCCTGCTTGCGCAGCTCGAGCAGCTAAGCCCGCTTCGGGTGCTCGAGCGCGGCTATGCGATCGTCGAGAACGAAACAGGGGTCGTGAGGGACGCTTCCGCGGCGCCGGTCGGGTCTGAAATCCGCGTGCGGCTGGCAAGAGGAAAGCTGGGAGCTCGCGTAACCGACCAGCTAAGCTGAGATTTTCACGAATGATTGCCGCCGGACTGTCGTTTGCTCTCTTTCTATACTGGATCTTCCTCGGCCTTCCCTTTCTCCTGGCTCTTGACAGTAGAAGAAACCTGCTGCGGACGATGCTGCTCGCTCCGGCAGCCGGAGCCGCCGTTGTCCTGCTGCCGTTTTTCTGGCTGAGCCGCAGCGGGCTGCCGGTCCGGGATTTCGGCGGAGGCCTTGCGGCCACACTCGGGCTCCTCGCGGCAGTTTCGCTATGGCGGATCCGGCCGCGGCTTCCGTGGCGCAAAGCCATGCCCTATGCGGCCATCCTCGTTCTGTCGTTTCTGCTGACCGGTTTTCCGATCTTCGAGTTCGGCGATAACTGGCTCAGTTACGGCAACAACGACATGACGAACTACGTCCTCGCCGCGCAGCGCCTGGTCGATTACGGATTCTTCGATATTCCCGATACGAAGACGTTCGCGGAGAACCGGGACGCGACCCTCCATTACTGGATCATGCATGCAGTCGCCGGAGCCCGGCCGGGCTCGGAATTGCTGCTGGCTTCGGTCGTAGGAACGCTCGGGAAGGACGGATTCCGGGTTTATATGCCGCTGATGCTGGCGCTGCACATGGCGCTGATCTCGGCCGCGGGAGGCCTGTTGCTGACCCACAGGCGGCGCCGGAGGATCGCAGCCTTCGCGATGTTCTGGATGGCCTGCTCGGCGCTGATAACGCTCGGAACTCTCTATCAGCTGATCGCTCAGGTATATGGCATGACGGTCCTGTGTCTGGCGGCAACGCTCGTGCTTCGCCAGCCGGACACAACCCGGTGGAAGACTGCCTGGAAGCGCGGACTCCTGCTGGCCGCGGTTCTGTCCTCTCTCGCGATCATCTATCCCGAGATCGTCCCTTTTCTTGTGCTGACCTTCCTGCTGTATCAAGGCATCGCGCTGCTGAAACGGGAAAGCCGGGTCCGGGAGGCGTTGCCCGCGTGGTGTATTGCGCTGGCAGGAATCCCGCTGCTTCTCGGCAGCTACTTCCAGGCTTCCATCAACTTTCTCTACGAACAGACGCTACAGGCAGACCGGAGCTTCAGCCCGACGGAAACGCTCTTCCCCTTCTATCTGGTGCCTAGCGGGTTTGCGAACCTCTGGGGCCTGCTCGCCATTGCGCAGCCCGCTTCCGACCTCTGGGTCTCTGTCACGATTCTGGCCGGCTTTCTGCTCACGGTGGTTGCTGCCGCTTTCGCCATTCGCTGGGCGATGCGGCTTGAGCCCGCGGCCGTCACCTGCCTGCTGATGTTTCTCGTGGCTGCCGTGCTGGCGGCCAGGTCGAGCAATTTCGGTCTCTACAAGCTGGCGATGTTCATCCAGCCGTTTCTCATCGGAACCTTCGTGCTCGGCTGCGTAAGCATCAGGCGCGGGCTCGCGGTCGTTCCCTTCGCGCTGGCGCTCGTCTCGATGCTGGCGCAGTTTTATTACGTCGATCGCAGCCGGGGCCGTCATGGCGGCCTCGTGGAGATTCCGATGCGTCCCGGCAGCCGGTTGCTCGACGAGGCGACGGCGCTGCGGCAGCTTCCGCCGGACGCCCGAATCACCTCCGACACCGCCAACGTGATCGCAGCCAAGATTCAAAGCCTGTATGCGAGGCCGAGGCGGATCGACTTCATGTCGCGCGACTTCTATCCCCAGTTCACCTACACCAAATCCTGGCAGGATCTGGCTCGCACGCGGCCCATCGTCTTCGACAAGGAGTCGGCCGACCGGGCGATGTTCCTCCTGGAGGAACGTCTCGCTTTGACGCGGCGAGTCTCTTTCGATCTGAAGGATCCACAGACGCCCGAATCCCGAAATGAGTTCCTGCTTGATCTGCGCGCGCAGCCGGACGGCGCCAAACAGCATTACTTCCTGATTTCGACGGGGTCTCAGAACTTCCTGAACCGTCGCCACTTTGACCCGGACATGAGGGAAAACTTCCTGCTCGTTCCCTGGCGATCCGTGCACAATCACCTTGTGTTCGTCTCATCCCGTCTGGGCCAGAGCTATTATCTGGAGGACCGGCGTCAGGCTGCGTTCTACCAGCTGGAGCCCGATCCGATTTACCCCAATCGAACCTTCTCGGGCACGGGACGGCATATCCTGCTCCAGGTGGTTCAGCCTTCCGCCGGCGGCCGGATCGTCATGGATTTCACCGCAACCTGGAACTCAGACGGCGACAACAGCTTGCCGCCGGCTGCCGTGATCGGGCAGACTCGCGAGCGGTTGCCGCTGGTCGGCAGAGGCTCGGCTCGGGTGATCTCTCCTCCCATCGTCCCTCAGCGGATTGAGGGCGTGGAGTTCCTGGCGATCGACATGGGGCGGGACGGGAAGGCATTCCGTCCGCCCCGCCGCGGCTTGATGGCGCTGTTCGGCAACAGGATCCTGCTCGATATTCGGCGCATCACCGGCTTCAGCCGGGATCTCTCCTACATTTCCGAGGAGGAATACCGGCAGCTTCGGCCTCCCGCCGCAATATCCGAATTCCCAAATGGTTTGCTGCACCCCGACCTGGAATACTCCGGCATCTATGAGGACGGGTGGGTCTCGGAACACTCGGTGCTATGGCTCGGGCAGCAGCCGGACCAGACGAACCTGTCCGTGTACGGC
>JADGHK010000176.1 GCA_019686145.1 Bryobacteraceae bacterium
TTGCGAGCTCAATGAACGGCGCCGCGTTCGGATTTTCTTCCCCGAGGAGGGCGATAGGACGGCCGCTGTCTCCGCCGATGCGCACTTCGGGAATCAGCGGCAGCTCGCCCAGGAAGGGAACTCCCATCTGCTCGGCTGTCCGCTTGCCGCCTCCGCATCCGAATACATCGATGCGCTCCTTGGACTGCGGGGCAATGAGATAGCTCATATTCTCGACCATGCCCAGCACTTCCACCCGCACCTGACGGAACATGTTCACCGCTTTTCGTGCGTCTTCCAGCGAAACATCCGAAGGCGTCGTCACGACGACAGCGCCGGTAATCGGGGCAGTCTGGACAAGGCTGAGCTGGACGTCGCCGGTGCCTGGCGGGAGGTCGATCACCAGGTAGTCAAGCTCGCCCCAGTCGACCCCGCGCAGGAACTGCTGAATGACGTTGTGCAGCATGGGACCGCGCCAGATGACAGGCCGGTCGCCGGGATTGAGAAATCCCATCGACATCAGCTTCACACCGTGCTGCTCCAACGGCTGTATCCTGTCTCCGACCGCGCGCGGGCTATCCTGAATCCCCATCATGATCGGCACATTGGGGCCGTAGACATCCGCATCGAGCAGGCCGATCTTGTAATTCAGCCGCGCAAGCGCGACAGCGAGGTTGACAGAAACTGTGGTTTTCCCGACACCGCCTTTGCCGGAGCCAACCGTAATCAAATTCTGTATGCCCGGGATTGGAGGCTTTGGCGCCTCCCCAGGAGCTTTTGGACCCATATATCTCCAGGATAGCTACTTCGCGTTCATCAGGTGGTCCCACTGCTGCCTGGATCGCGCGACAACGAGGTCGATATCCCGGTCGAGCAGGAACCCAGCCGTCGCCAGTTCCCGTGCCGCAGCCTCCACCTTGCGCAGGTACTCCTCACGGCTCTGGTAGCGTTCCTCGATCGACCGCCGCGGGTCCCTCGTCTTCGCACGTTCTGCCTTGGTTCTGGCGAAAGGAAACCATGATCCGGCCAGGGGCAGGTATCTGGTGGAAGCGGGATTTGCCGGCAGGTTCCAGCCGGTGTAGGTTCCGAGCGGTACGGAGACCTCCGGTATGCGGATCCCTCCGAGGTCGATCCCGTCGTCGTCGCACTGGGGCACGCGTACGCCGAAGGTCGAGCCGATCGCCGGCGGCTCCTGCGTGATGACGCCCGTTGTCAGGAACTCAGGCCCGTAGTCGAGCGCTCGAGGCTCGTAGGGTCCGCTGGGCAGCGTCACGCCTTGCAGTTTGGGAAACGCCAGCTTGTCAAACGGGACCAGCTCGTTTTTTGCAATCTGGGGATACTGGGAAGGCGGAGGTTCCTTTCCATCGCGAATCCATTCGTGCAGGCGCACGAGAAGGGCACGGTGCAGCGGGCTGTAATCGGCCGGATTTCCCGCGTAGCGCCGCCCCTCTTTGACAGGCGGGAACCGTCCTGGGCCGTGCTCGCCGCCCGCGATCACGTAGATTCTCGTGGTGGCATCCGGCTTGATGTCGATTCTTCCGTCAGAGGTTGTATGGATCAGGGATGCGGCCCGGCTCCAGTATTCGGCGGAGGTGTTTGTCAGGAAAAGCTTGGGGGCGAGCTTGATGGTCCAGGAGTGGAAGGGCGGCATGTCGATGGGGTAGAGACCGTCCATCCGGCCGGGCTGCGCGAAGCGGTGATTGAAGCTGCCGCGTCCGGCGCCCGCCACGTCGGACCAGACGCCGTCAAAGACCTGACGTCCCTTCTCGTCTTCGTTGAAGCCTTCGTAGAGAAAATGGCGGAGGAATCGCCCGCTTTGAGAGATTCCAAAGCCCATGGCCCGCTTTATGAAGCGGCGCTGATCGCCGAGAGGCATAATGCCGCCCTGCGGGACACCGTACTTCAGGTACGAGACGATATCGCGTACGGCCGCCATTCCAAGGCCGGCAGGCACCGAGTTTGTCCCGGTGTATACGACGTCGTAGATCTTGCCGGGTTCGAAGCCGGAACTTGACACGAGGTTCCTGCCTTCGAGTTTCCACTGCCGCCTGGGCACTTCGCGGGCCGGGCCCATGCTGCTATCGCGGACGTAAACTTTAAGATTCGCGGCGCCGTCCGCAACCGGGTAGCTTTCGAGCGCCAATGATTGTTCCCGGCGGGCGGGCGCGAACCGTAACCGCACGAGCCCCGTCACAGGCTTCCCGTTCAGCACGGCCACTGGCGCCTGCAATCGCATTAAATTCCCGGTCTCAGGCAGGTCGAACTGCCAGCCGATCCACGCTAAAGTGAAACCCTGTTCGAGCAGGAACGCGTCGCCGAAATCTTCGGCGGTCCGGGGATCATTAGTCTGCGGAGCCATCAGAAATCGCTGCAGCATCAGCTTCCGCCCGCGATTGAGAATCTCGAGCAGGACGGTGCCGTTTCCGGTCGCCGGATCCCTCGGCTTGAGAACGTATAAGTCTGCGGAAAATTCCACCAGCCCGTCGGCGTTTGTCGGCGCAAGGTCGATATCGCGGATGAGGCGGTTCTGAGGCAGCTTCGGGTCGACGGCAAAGTGGGCGGTCGCAATAATCCGTTCATACGGACCTGCCGCTCCAAAGCTTTTGCCACCCAGCACATCGCTCCGCTCGGTGACCCGGATCGCGGTAACCGATGCATCGGCAGACAGCGCGAGCACGACAAGCAGGAACAGGGATCGAGACGCCATGCAGCTATTAGATTCAGAGCGTCAGGCGAGAGTCAAATTTGCGTTGGCGCGTAAGTCGAAGCCCGCATGCTGGCCGCGATGAAACTTCGGGAACGCTGCCGCGGCGATCATCGCCGCGTTGTCCGTAGACAAGCCGAAGGAGGGGAAGAAGACGGGCACATCCAGGCTGGCCTCCCGCCGAAGGCCGGAATTGCACGCCACGCCTCCTGAGATGATGATGGATCGCGCTCCGATCTCTTCCGCCGACGCCCACGCCCGGCGAAGCAGTTCATCGATGACTGTTTGCTGGAACGACGCCAGCAAATCCAGAGTTTCGCGCGGCGTTACCGCAAGCCACTCCTCTACGCTTGGGCGGGGATTGCGTCGGAGCAGATCCTTTCGAGCTTCGATCTCCGCGGACAGGTCGCGCTGCTCGGTCCATCGCAGGACAGCCGTCTTCAACCCGCTGAAGCTGAAATCGAGCGGATTTCCTTTCATCTTTGCTGGCGTAAACCGGACGGCGCGCGGGTTTCCGTACGGCGCAAGCTTGTCGATCACCGGACCGCCGGGATAACCAAAACCGAGGAGCTTTGCGACTTTGTCGAATGCTTCGCCGGCCGCGTCATCCCGCGTCTTCCCGAGCAGCCGGTAGTGAAACCCTTCCTGCACCTCGAACAGATGTGTGTGTCCTCCGCTTACAACGAGCGCCAGCGCCGGATACTCCACTCCCTCGCCGGCTTCCATGATGACCGCATGGATGTGCCCCTCGATGTGATTCACGGCGATCAGAGGCAGCTTGTGGACGAAGCACAGCGCCTTTGCGTACGTGATGCCGACCAGCAAAGAGCCAACCAGCCCGGGCCCTTCCGTTACGGCGATCGCGCTCAGGTCCGGGAGTTTCAGCCCTGCTTCTTCCAGCGCAGACTGCACGACTGGTACAATCGCCCGCAAGTGCTCCCGGGATGCCAGTTCCGGCACCACGCCGCCGTACTTGCCGTGAGTGTCCAGCTGGGAAGCTACTATCGATGACAGGACTCGTTTCCCGTCGGCTACGACCGCCGCCGCCGTCTCGTCGCACGACGATTCGATGCCGAGGATCAAAACGGAATTTGCCAAGATTGTTATCCTACCTGTGAAGCCCCTCGATGCTTCTCTCTGAATTTGATTATCACCTGCCGCACGATCGGATTGCGCAGGAGCCTCTTGCAGACCGCTCTGCTTCCCGGATGCTCGTGCTTCATCGGAAGGAACAGCGATGGGAGGATCGTGTATTTCGAGACATCCCGCAGTACCTCGGTCCGGGCGACTGCCTGGTTCTGAACGACTCCAAGGTCTTTCCTTCGCGCCTGTTTGGACGCCGGATGGGTGTGCATTCCCATCCAGTCGGCAAGAACAACCCGAAGCGATGGGAGCACCTTTCCGGCCGCGTCGAGGTCTTCTTACTGCGGCCGGTCAGCGAGGACCAGCATACCTGGAGCGCCCTCGTTCGTCCCGGTAGAAAAATGCGGACCGGCGAGCGAATTCGCTTTGAGGACGGGCTGGAGGCGGAGATCATCGGCCGCGGTGAGTTCGGCCAGCGGACAATCCGCTTCGATCTCGAAGGCGACATTTTCGAAAGGCTCCGCGCGATCGGGCACATGCCGCTTCCCCCGTACATTCGCCGTCCGGATACGGTTCAGGATCAGGACCGTTACCAGACGATTTATGCCCGTGAGATCGGCTCAGTCGCAGCGCCGACAGCTGGTTTGCACTTCACTCCTGAAGTGCTGGATGAGTGCCGGAAGGCAGGAGCGGACGTTGCGACGGTAACCCTTCATGTCGGCCTGGGGACCTTTCAGCCTCTGCATGCCGAAAAAGTAGAAGAGGCGAAGCTGCATCATGAATCGTTCCAGGTTACTGAGGAGAACGCCGCGAGGATGCGCCAGGCCCGGCGGATCGTGGCGGTGGGCACCACCAGCACGCGTACCGTTGAAACGCTGATGCAGCGCGGGGGACTGGCGGCCGCCAGCGGCGAGACGGACCTTTTCATTTACCCCGGCTTCGAGTTTCAAGCCGTGGGAGCGATGCTGACCAACTTCCACCTGCCAATGTCCAGCCTCCTCGTGCTGGTCTGCGCCTTCGCCGGTAAGGATTTTGTCCTCGCCGCCTACCGCCACGCCGTTGAATCGGGCTACCGCTTCTACTCCTACGGCGACTGCATGCTCATCGTTTGATCGTCAGCAGCCGGTGAGGTCACGCCGCATCAGACCTTCTCGGGCACGACGAACGGGTGCCGGTAGTTCCGCGTAAGCATCTTGTCGGCTTCAAGGTCGCCGACAAAGCGTTCCGTCGTGGGATCAAATGTAAGCTGCCGATTGAGGCGGTACGCAATGTTTCCGAGATGAGCGAGAGCTGAGGAGAGGTGTGCCGTCTCGACCGGGCCGTGCTGGTCGGAGGTCTTGCGGCTGCGCACGGCTTTGAGGAAGTTCGCGTAGTGATCGCCGCCCGCCTTCCGCGCGGGACCCTTTTCGCGTTTCTGGCCGAGATAGACCTCATACGCGTCGTAGTGGCGGATCAGCATGTAGCCTTCCGATCCGTAGAAGATGTTGCCGACGCTGACACCCTCTTCCGTGTTCGTGTGCCAATGCCTGACCTCGAACTGGATCATCTTCTTCTCTTCGGGGTAGTGATAGAGAGTTGTCAGCACCTCGGGCGTCTCCTTGTCATCATCGAAGAGAAACTTGCCGCCCAGTGCCGTGATGCGCTTGGGCAAGCCGACCCCGAGACCCCACATGCACATATCCGTCTCATGAATGCCCTGGTTGCCGACGTCCCCGTTGCCGAAATCCCAGTGCCAATGCCAGTTGTAGTGCACATAGCGGCGGGAGAAAGGACGCTCCTGCGCCGGTCCGAGCCACAGGTTATAGTCGAGCGTCGGCGGCACGGGCTCCGGCTCTTTGTGCCCGATTGAAGGCCGCCACCGGTAGACGAGTCCTCGGGCCATGTAGACCTTGCCGATGACGCCCTTGTTCAGCAGTTCCACTGCTTCCCGCAACGCCTCCGAGCTGCGCAGCTGCACGCCATGCTGCACGATCCTCTTGTATTTGTGCGCTGCCTCCACCAGCTTGCGTCCTTCGAAGACGTTGTGCGAGGCCGGCTTCTCGACGTAGACGTCCTTGCCGGCCTGGCAGGCCCAGATCGCGGCCAGAGCGTGCCAGTGATTGGGAGTAGCAATACTGACCGCGTCGATGTCCTTCCGCTCGAAGACGCGCCGCAGGTCGGTTTCCGTCAATGGCTTCCGGCTGTACCTCGCCTCAAACTCTG
>JADGHK010000177.1 GCA_019686145.1 Bryobacteraceae bacterium
GTTTCATGGGACCGTGTACGAGTTTCTACGAAATAACGCACTGGACGCACGCCTGCCGCTCGACCGCACTGGCAGAGTCGCCGACCTCCGATTCAATCAATTCGGAGGGAATATCGGCGGACCGGTGATCCTGCCTAAGATTTCCCCTTCCAACAACAAAAAGGTGTTTTTCTTTTTCAACTATGAGGGCACGCGGGCCAGCCGCCCCCGCGGAAGCAACTTCCGGGATCTACCCCATCCCGACCTCCTTACGGGCGACTTATCCCGGCTGCTCCGGCCGCAGCGGATGCAGTTCGCCCCGAACTTCAACGTCGGGACCGTATTTCAGCCTGGTACGATTACGCGCGACTCCGCGGGTCGCGTGACCGGAGGACTTCCCTTCCCCAACAATATCGTGCCGCGGTCCATGTGGAGCCGGAATGCGGAGGCATTTCTTCGGGTCATTGGATCCTTCCCAACCGCCGGAGGCGTCGTGCTTCCGTCCAGTCCCGAGCTGATCCGCGTTCCGTATCAGGAAATCTATCGCTTCTACAAGAACCAATACGTAGCGCGAATCGACTACAGCATCAGCCCCAAAGCAAACTTCTTTTTCCGATGGGTCCGGGATGATCAGAACGAGGAGCAGCCGACGGGCATCTTCACAAGCGCTCCCTTCCCTGTGTTTCCGCAATTCCGGGAAAAACCCGGCCGGAGCTTCTCCTGGAATCTGATCAATGTCATCTCACCTTCGATGACCAACGAGGCGATCGTAACCTACAACGACCTGGACCAGCTGGTCGATGTAACGCCCGGAACCGATCCGAGCATGTATGACAAGGACGCGCTCGGCTTCCGTATCCAGGAACTGTATCCGCAGGTGAATGTGCGCAACCGCTTCCCGCGTTTCAGTTGCGGCGTGGGCGATTGCAACTTTTCCAACTTCCCGGCCAACTGGCGCAGCGAAGGAACGACCTACGCCTTCACCGACAACTTCACTGTCATACGCGGATCGCACACCTTCAAGTTTGGAACCTTCTTAAACCGCAACGACAACGCCCAGCAGCCCTCATGGACTGATGCCCTGAACGTGAGCTTCAGTCCCAGCTTCATCAACCCGAATGATACAGATCAGACCTTTGCCAATATGCTTCTGGGCAACTACACGTCGATTAACCAGAGCGATGGAATTTACTACGGACGATTCCGGTTCTTCGGGATGGAGTTTTACGGGCAGGATAGCTGGAAAGTCAACCGGCGTCTCACGCTCGAGCTAGGGGCGCGCTACGTCTATCTTGGCCCAACCTACACGCTAGGCGAGTTTCTGATGTACTACTTCGATCCGGCGCGCTACGATCCCGCGCAGGCCGTGCAGATTGAGACGGCGCGCGGCGCAACCCAGGGATCGATCATTCCAGGCTCCGGCGACCCGTTCAACGGCATGGTGCAGGAAGGATCGCCGGGCGTCCCGAAGGGCTTCAGCAAGCACCGTTGGAATCAGGTCTCGCCTCGCTTCGGCATCGCCATCGACCCCTTTGGCGACGGCAAGACGTCGATCCGGGCCGGGGGAGGCATCTTCTGGGAGCGCATCCGGCAAAACAACCTCAACTTTGACGGCCTGGGCAATCCGCCGCTTGCTTTCAACCCCAGCATCTTCGCTGGGAACATCGACGACGTTTCCCCGGCGCTTCTTGCCGGCGGCGTGCGGTTCCCGCAGGGGATTCGGGCGTGGTCGGCCGAGGGCAAGAATCCAACCATTTACTCGTGGAGCGTCAACATCCAGAGGCAGCTGCCCGGACAAACGTCCGTCGATATCGGATACATCGGAAACCTTGGGCGGCACCTGATGGACGTCCGGGACATCAACCAGCTTCCGCTTGGCACAACAATAAACACTCCGATCCTGAGCGACGCCAATGGCGTGGCGAATGCGGTGCGGCCTTACCGGGGATACACTAGCATCCTGTTCACCGATTTCGGCTCTAACAGCAACTACAATGCCCTGCAAGTCCGTGTAAGCCGGCGCTTCTCCGCGAACCTCACGTTCAACATGAACTATACCTGGTCCAAGGCTCTCGGTTACACAGAAACCGACACCGAGGACATTGGGTACTTCCTCGATCGCCGGCGCAACTATGGCCCGCTCGACTATGACCGCACCCACGTGTTCAACATGGACTACGTGTACCTTTTGCCGAAGTTCGGCACCCGGATTGGGCACCCCGCCGCCAGGCTCATTCTGGACGGATGGCAGATCAGCGGCATCACGCGGTTTTCTTCCGGGCGTCCGCTTACGGTCACGCTCGGCGGCAACCCAGGAACGCTCGGCGGAGGGGTCCGCGCGGATTATCTGGGCGGCGACATTTTCGAGGGTACGGGCCAGATCTCGACCGCCAATCCCATGTACTTCAATCCGTTCCGTTTTGCCCGGCCGCCAGAAGGCACGCTCGGCAACACGGCCAACGGAATCTTCCGGGGACCGGGAATTAACAATTGGGACATGTCGCTCTTCAAGAACACCCGCATCTCGGAGCGGGTGACCGCTCAACTCCGGTTCGAGTTCTTCAACGTGTTTAACCACACCCAATGGGACGGCATCAACACGAGCCGGACTCTGCCCAATCCTGGTCCGGTAACGGAGGCGACGCGCGGCCAGCTCGGCGAGATCACGTCCTCGCGTGATCCGCGCAACATTCAGCTCGGTTTGAAAATCTATTTCTGAGCGGCGCAACTCTCCCTCCCAGATTAGTGGGGAGGGATCACCGCGGCCGGCTCCCGGAAACCGGGACGAGGCACGAAGCTCGCTGGGAGCCTCGTCCCGGTTTATTCTTGTTACGCAATGCCGCTCCTTCTCGCATTCCTTCTGCTGGCATCGGGCGAGTCCCCTCGCCAAATGTTTGACCGGGCCGTTCAGGCGATGCACGAGGGCAACTATGCAGCCGCAGAGGAAGTCCTTCAAAAGTTTCTGAAGGTGCGGCCCAATCATCCTGGCGCTCTTTCCAACCTCGGGGTCGTGTACTCACGGATGAACCGGCCAGCGAAAGCAATCGAGGTGTACCGGCGGGCGCTCGAAGCAGCGCCGAAGAGCCCGGCATTGCTGCTGAATCTTGGCCTCGCCTATATGAAACTGGAGCAGTACGGCAACGCGCTGCCCCTGCTCACCAAACTCACCCGCCTTCAGCCGGGTCACAGGCAGGCTAGAGAACTGGAAGCAGCCTGCCTTATTTACTTGGGGCGGGCCAGTGAGGCGATTCCCAGGCTGGAGCGTCTGCCACGAGACGCAGGCGCGTTGTATCTGCTCAGCCTGGCGTACTTACGGGAGGGAAAGGTTGAGCAGTCGCGAGCCGCCATGCATGAGATGCTGGCAAAGGCCGTCAGCCCCGGCCGCGCAGCCCTGCTGACTGGTAAGGCTCTCTACGAATCGGGGCGCTTCGACGAAGCGATTGCGGCGCTTGAACGGGCCCGGACGCTCGAGCCGCATTTAGCCGATGTGCATCTGGCGCTCGGCAAAGCCTACATCAGTTTGCGGCGCAACGAAGAGGCTGAGATGGCTCTGAAAGAGGCCCTCTCACGGTCTCCAAATGACGCCGAGGCCCACTATTTCCTGGGCGCGCTTCTATTTCAACAGGAGCGGCTCGAAGAGGGGGAGAAGCACTTGCAAAAAGCGGCGGACCTCCACCCCGAGCTGTGGGGACCGCATTACTATCTCGGCCGCCTCCGCTTGAAGGAGGGAAAAGCGGCGGAAGCGGTCCGGCTGCTGAGGAAGGCGGCGCAACTGAAGCCGGACGAACCTTCCGTCTTATATCAGCTTTCCAGGGCCTACAAAGCGGCGGGAGACGATGCCGCGTCGAAGGAAGCCATGAAACAAATGGAACAACTCCGCCGGAGCCAGTCAGGAGCGCCGCTCCTGAAACCCTGACCCACCTGCCGGGGACAGCTAGCGCCGTCCAAAGTTATTAAACTTAGGCCTGCTCCCGAAAATTTGGCTCATTCCACCCCAAGTCTCTTGACTTCCCCCCAAACTCCATGTACCTTTCTACAAACTGTAATCTCGCGTATGATTCAGGGACCGTTCCGTCATTTGGCTCAAAAGGGGGAATGTACATGACCACCACAAGGACCTGGGCGCTGTTGGGTTTGATCGCTTCACTTTGTACAGCAGTTTGGGCCCAAGGCGACCGTGGCGCGATATCCGGGATTGTTACCGACCCGTCCGGTTCAGCCATCCCGAACGTTGTAATCGAAGCAGTCCACCAGGGCACGAACGTCCGTATGGAGACGGTCACAACGAGCACGGGTGCCTACCGTCTTCTGGCGCTGCCTGTTGGTACGTATGTCCTTACTGCCAAAGCATCCGGCTTTCAAACTTACACCCGGACAGGCATTCAGATCCAGGTTAATCAGACGGCCAACGTGGATATCCAGCTCAGGGTCGGCGAAGTAACCGAGACCGTGACGGTCGAGGGCAGCGTGCCGCTGATCCAGACCGAAAGTGCGGATGTCGGCATGGTCGTCGAGTCAAAAACGTTTCTCGATCTTCCGCTCGCCCTCGGTGGCGGGATCCGCAACCCATCCAGCTTTATCAAGCTCTCTCCCGGAGTCGATCCAAGAAGCACCTGGAACAAGTCCATCAGCGGCGGCGGCTCGTTCCAGGACGCGACCTACTACGACGGCATCTCGCTGAGCCGCGGTGATCTTTCAAACGACGGCGAAGTGAACCCGTCCGTGGACGCGATCGCCGAGTTCAAGCTGATCACGAACAATTACTCCGCTGAATACGCGCACGCGATGGGCGGAATCACGAGCTTCACCATGAAGAGCGGCACCAACGACATACATGGGACGGCTTTCCACTTCCTCCGCAATGAGAAACTGGATGCGCGCGGGTTCTTCTCTCCTTCGCGAGCACCGGCAAAGCAGAATGAATGGGGCGGCACCATCGGAGGACCGGTTCTGCTTCCGAAGATCTATGACGGCCGCAACCGCACATTCTGGTTCTTCTCGTTCGACCAGTTTTACCGCCGTGGCGGGCAGTTGGCAGGGCTGAACACGCTGCCGACCGCGCGCATGCAGCAGGGCGATTTCTCCGAACTTCCGCGTACGATCTACGACCCTGCGACCACTCGCATCGGGCCTGACGGACGGGCTATCCGCGATCCCTTCCCGAACAACTTCATTCCGCAGAACCGCTGGAGCAAAGTTTCTTCGGCGATGCTGCCGTACCATCCGAAACCGGAGCTCCCCGGCATCGGCGCCAATAGCGTGGCTCCGCTGGATAGTCCATTCGCCGACCAGAGGACCCTTGGAGTGAAGATGGACCATAACTTCAACGAACGCCATCGAATCAGCGGAATGTTCAATTACACGGACCGCCCCTCCGAGAAGAGCCCAGGCCCGTCTCGTCTGATTCCGGTCGGCGACACGACAGCGTTGATGAATTACAACCTCCAGCGCGTCACGACCCGCGTCCTCCACGTGAACATCGATTCCACGCTCAGCCCGACCACCCTGAACCACATCGGCCTCGGCATTTCGCGCTTCCGAAATCCGAACTTCACTCGCAGCATGAACCAGGGGTGGTTGCAGCCGAATGGAGGCAAGCTGGGGCTCACTGGTTTGCAATTCGATATCTTTCCGACAGTTCTTTTCGACACGGAAGGGTACACACGCTATGGCGATGACATCGCCTCGGATAACTTCTTCACCACATTCACCGCTCTTGATACCCTGACCAAGATCAACGGAAACCACACGATCAAGGTCGGTGCAGAAGTTCAGCACCATCGCGACAACTATCGCGAGTTCGGTAATGGTGGCGGCACGTTCCGGTTCCGTCGCGAATCTACCGGACTGCCAGGGGTTGCAAACTCGGGCGATGCGTGGGCCAGTTTTCTGCTTGGTGAAGTCTATTCAGGCAACGCGTTCTTCCGCGATTCGCTTCCTGGGGGACGCTACACCAACTGGGCCTTCTTCATCGACGACACATGGAA
>JADGHK010000178.1 GCA_019686145.1 Bryobacteraceae bacterium
CGCCCACCAGGCCGTACGACGCGAGCCAGTTCCCGCATCGCCTTCGCCATATCTGCCGTGTAAAAGATGCTGTTGACTGCCGTAACTGCGTCGAAGCTGGCCTCGGGAAAGGGAAGCGACTCAAGGTCGCCCTCGCGCAGGTCGGCCGCCGGCAGGCGCTCCTGCGCAATCCCTATCAATCCAGGTGACGCGTCAATCCCGGTCACGTGCGCACCGCGAAGGCTGGCCAGCACAGCAAGGAGACCGGCCCCGCAGCCAGCGTCAAGCAGACGCGCGCCGGCGATCGCGTGTGCCGCGTCTAGCGCCGCCCTTGGAGCGGCAGGGTCACCTGTTCCAAGTAAGCCGCATAGTCCCGGGGGCGCTTGCCCCAGAGCTCGCCTTGCACCGCTGCACTGCTCATGCGTACGCGCCTCCTTTGGGGCACTCATTCTACTGCCGGCGGCCGTCCCGTTCAAGCGGGCGGAACAGGGCGCTTCACGCGGGCATCTTCACCTTCGCAGCGGAACTCCGGAGAATGACGATAATGGCCAGGAGGCAAGCTCGAACTCGCGCTCGACGCTCTAGTTTCGTCGCGAAGCTGCTGAGCCGCGAAGCTGCTGAGCTTGGTTACGCAGCGCGATTCAACATCTGCAAGCTTTTGCCGCGTTTGTTCGCCGATAGTCGAGAGTTTTGATTCAATCGATGATTGGAGGCGGTCATGGCGCGTGTCCAGGTTTGTCTGCAGTGACTTGATCGCTTCATCAAGCTTTCTCGTTTGTTCACGTTGGACTTGATGCGCTTCTTTGGCGGTTGTATCCAAAGAGCTCTTGAAGGACTCCAGGCGCTGATCTATGGTACGGCGGACATGCGGCCGGCGGCGTACGCCGGGACCTCGCCGAGCTTTGGATGAATCAGCAATCCGAGTACGATCTGAGTGACCGCTGTCTCGGGCGTCTCCTCCAGCCAGCTCGCGGCCCGGGGCGTTCACATCTGGCGGCCTGTGCTGCGCTAGCATACCAATGGTCTATAGTTGGAAGAGATTCACCTATGACGAACCCTCCGCAACCGAAAATCACACTCGTGACTTCGGACGAATACCGTGAAAACTACGCAAACAGCATTCAGGTGCGGGCCAACCTTTGGGACTTCTTTCTGATGTTCGGAAAGATTAACCAAACGTCCCCTGATAGCGTTTCGATTGAGAACTTCCAGGGCATCTACCTCAGCCCTCAGCAGGCGAAGGCCCTCTTCAACGTCCTGCAGCAGAATCTTCAGCAGTATGAGGCAGCATTTGGCGAGATCCGGCTGGAACCGCAAGCCGGCGCAAGCGGTGATCTGATTCAGTAGTCCCGATGGCGACCATCGCCATACCGAGTCAGAGCGAGGGAGGCCCGCGCCGGCTCAGGATTTATTTTCTGGCCGGCGCCTTTCTCGCTGTCTTCCTGTCGCACTTCCCGTTGCTCGACATTCCCTATCACTGGGACGAATTGGGCTACTTTGTACCGGCTGCGCTCGACTTCTACCGGGAAGGCTCCCTCGTCGCCCGGCAGACAACGCCGAACATCCATCCGCCCGGCCTCGCCCTCTATCTGGCCGGTATCTGGCGAATCGCAGGGTACTCGATACCAGCTACGCGCCTGGCGATGCTCCTTTTGGCGTCACTTGCGGCCATGGCGGCGTTTTTCCTGGCCATGGAACTGTCTCGGCGGAGACGGACCGAGACGGCGTTCGCCGCTGTCGCCTTGCTGCTCGTCTCGCCCTTGTTCTTCACTCAGGCGATGATGGCTCAGCTCGACATGCCGGCCATGCTGTTCACCACGCTAGGCCTGCTTTGGTTTCTGCAGGGCCGCATCGGCCTCGCACTGGCTGCCTCGACTGTTTTGGTGCTGACGAAAGAGACCGGCCTGGTGCTCCCATGGGTCTGCGCGGCATGGCTGGTGAGGGACCGCCGGATTCGAGATGCCATTTGGATGGCCGCGCTTCCCACAGGCGTGCTTGCACTCTGGATCCTCTATCTCACCAGCCAGACGGGGAATCCTGTCGGCAATTCCGAGTTCGGCGCGTACAACCTGATCTATCCCCTGCATCCGGTCCGAATTACCGCCGGACTGTTACGGCGGGTGTACTACCTTCTTGTCGAGGAATTCCGGTGGGCAGCAACCGGCGCAGCCCTCCTGCTCTTTCTCAAGCGCCCGCTTGCTGCGTCCGACTGGAATGAGAGGCCGTGGAAAATTGCAGGAAGCTTCGTTGCGGCGCACGTTTTGGCCGTCACCGTGCTTGGCGGCGCGACACTCGAACGCTATCTGCTACCCATCTTTCCGATTCTCGCTGCCGCTACCGCTACCGTATGGGAAGAGCTTGATTTATTGACCCGCCGCCTCAGCCAAACGTTCGTGTTCGGCGGCCTCCTGATCAGCCTTTTCTGGTATCCAATTTTCTGGTCGTTCCCGCTCGAAAACAATCTGGCGATGGTCGACTACGTCCGCGTGCAGCAGTCTGCCGCTCGGTTTCTCGAAGAGCAGTTTCCCTCAAGAACGGTTGTCACTGCGTGGCCATTCTCCGACGCCCTCCGGTCTCCCGATTTTGGTTATGTGGCTCGGCCCGCCAGGACCCGTCGTCTGGAAGATTTCAGCATGGAGAGTGTCGAGCGGGTACCCATGACGCCGGAGACGGTATTCGTTCTCTTTTCACAGGAGTGGGAACCACCGGAAACGCCCTTTCGTGAAAAGCTCGCGGCCTTTTGCCAGCGCTACTTTGGATACCGTCCGCCGATTGATCCCGAAAGACTCAGTGCGCGGGGGTGGAGACAGATTGCGCGATGGGAGCGCGGCCGCTTTTGGATCGCCGTATACAGCCCGGGTCAGAGCTGAGCGCCGTCGCCACGCCTAACGCGCTTTCATTGTGCATCGCGCGTAATGAGAAGGTTCCCGATCCTGTCCACCTGGAAGCTCCATCCTGGCGGTATGAGCGTAGTCGAGCCGTAGTCGAGGATGAGGGCCGGGCCCGCGGTCTTTGCGGCCGGCGCCTCCTCCCTGTGAAGAACCGGCGTCGTGTGCCAGCGGCCGCGTATGTAAACTTGCCGCGTTTCGGGTTTTGCTTTCGGCGCTCGCTGCTCCCAATGAAAATTGAGCGCGGGCGTGGCGACCCGGGCCCGCACGCGGACCGTCACGATCTCCGTCGGCCGTTTTGGATCGCGGTATCCGTAGAGCTTCTCGTGCGCCTCATGAAAGGGCGCGGCCGGATCCTGCCCGTTCCAAGGCACCGTAATTTCATAGCTCTGTCCCGCGTAGCGCAAATCGGCAAGACGTTCGATTTGCGCTCCGGGGATCTCTTGCGCTGCCCGCAGCTCCAGTTCGCGGAAGCGATCTTCCACATCCTTTCGCCCGAGCACGCCTGCTGCGTAGTCGCGCATCCGATCCGCCATGAGCATGCCGAGGGCTGAAAGAGCGCCCGCATATCGCGGCACCAGCACCGTTGCAATCCCCAACTCTTCAGCGACCTCGCAGGCGTGAAGCCCGCCGCATCCGCCGAATGCCGCCAGAGCAAATTCTCGCGGGTCGTGCCCGCGTTCCACCGAAACCACGCGAATCGCTCTTTGCATGTTCGCGTTTGCGACCCTCAGGATCCCTTCCGCAGCCGCCACTCGATCAAGGCCGAGCTGTCCGGCGATGCAGTTGACGGCACGGTTCGCCCGGTCGACGTGAAGATGCATCGTCCCGCCAAGCAACTGATCCGGTCCGATGCGGCCCAGCACGACATGAGCGTCTGTCACCGTGGGGCGGTCGCCGGCGCCGTAACAGGCCGGGCCCGGGTCCGCTCCGGCGCTTTCCGGGCCAACCCGCAGGAGACCGCCGGGGTCGACGCGCGCGATGCTGCCGCCGCCTGCGCCCACCGTATGAATGTCGAGAATCGGAACACGGATGGGAAAGCCGTCGATGCTTGCTTCCTGGGCTTCGCGCGGGCGTCCTTCGGCGAGACTGACGTCTGTCGAAGTGCCGCCCATGTCGAATCCGAGAACCTTTCCGTATCCGGACAATTTCGCCATCTCCACCGCGCCGACGACGCCTCCGGCCGGTCCGGAAAGTACGGTCCGAACGGCATGACGGCCTGCTTCGGCGGCAGAGAGAAATCCTCCGCTCGACTGCATGATGGAGATGTCGTGCGGGCAGCGCTTCTGGAGTTCGCTGAGGTAGGAAGACATGAGCGGGCCGACGTAGGCGTTGATTACCGTCGTCGAAGCGCGCTCGTATTCCCGAAACTCCGGGCAGACGAAGTGGGAAGGGGAGAGATAGAACTCTCCTTCGAGCAGCTCCGCCACGATCTGCTCGTTCTCAGGGTTCTGATAACTGTGTAAGAAGCAAAGCGCCACCGACCGGACTCCGGCTGCGGCAAGCTTTGTTTTCAGTTGCTGGATTTCTTCCTTGCGCGGCGCCTTCTCCACTGTGCCATCGAAGTGGCTTCGCTCGTCGACGCCAAAGCAAAGCTCTCTTCCCACGATCGGATTGCGATGGATCGGGACCAGCGAGTAGAGGTGTGCCCGGTTTTGCCGGCCGATGTGAATGATGTCTTCAAAGCCTCTGGTTGTGACAAAGGCCGTCTTCGCCCCTTTTCGTTCGAGCAGGGCATTGGTGGCGACGGTGGACCCGTGAATGACGTCCGCTCTCTTCTCACCCGCAGCCTGCCAGAGCCCTTCGAGAATGACGGACGCCGGGTCCCGAGGGTTTGACCGCAGCTTGAAAGTCTCCAAACGGCCATCGTCATGGACTACGATGAAGTCCGTGAACGTGCCGCCTGAATCAATGCCGATTCGCATACGGTGTCAGCTTGCGCCTGTTTGTGCGGCTGCAATCTGCTCAAGCCCCGGCAGCGGCACCCCTTGAGCCCGAAACTGCCGTAGCATCGCAAGCCTTATGTCCGATTTTATCTGTCCGCTGCCGGTACGGTCCGCTACCGCGAACTCCAGCTTGAACTGGAGATGGGTGGGGAGAATGCCCGGATCGAAATAAATGCGCGGCGGCGGGTCGTCCAGAATTCGCCCGACAGAATGGGCCGCCTGGAGTGCAATTTCCATGACCCGATCCGGATCCGCATCGCGGCCGACAATGACCGGAATGTCCAGGATCAGCCTCTCGTCGGGCAGGCTGTAATTGATCAGGATGCTGGATGTAATCTTCGTGTTAGGTATTACGATCGTATTATTCCCGCCGGTCGAGACGCGGGTTGTCCGCCATCCGATATCCGTGACCACCCCCTCTTCATTGCTCGAAAGCCGGATGAAATGTCCGACCGAGATAGGCTCTTCAACAAGGATGTGGATTCCGGCAAAGAAGTTCGCGAGCGTATCCTGAAGGGCCAAGGCGACAGCAAGACCGCCGACGCCGAGGGCCGTCAGCAACGGAGTAACCTTTAAGTCAAAGGTTGCCAGCAGGACAGCGATGCCGACGCTCCATATGAGAACATGCACCAGGGTCTTGGAGAGCCCGGCAGCCAGGAACGGCATCCGCTGCTTTTCCCCGTAATGCGAGAGCGTGCCGGCTGTAACGTCCGCCAACAGGAGCGTCAAACACACAACGACGACGGCCTGAATGGGCTTCTCGAAATATTTGAGGTCCAGCTTGAGAGAAATCAGCGTTATGACGACTGAGGCCGTAATCGCAGATAGAAGCAAGGGCCAGCGAAGCGCGTGGGCCAGGATCGCCAGAGGGGCAGTCGTCGCCGAGGCGCGGCGCCGCATCCACCGAAGGAGCAGCCAGCGCAGAGAAACAGCGCAGGAAAGCGCCATCAGGAAAACCACTGCGGAACGGAGCAGTTCCGCGTCACCTGCCGGGAACACTTTCCAATTTTCGCATGAGGAGAATCTTCAGACCCGGCGGACGGCGGTTTGACCGGCGACGAATTATCCGGTGTTTACCCGTCGAGAGGGCCGCAGTTCTCGGTAACCCGGGGGTGGGGAGCCGGGATGCCGGGAT
>JADGHK010000179.1 GCA_019686145.1 Bryobacteraceae bacterium
ACATCGATCATGAACTGTGCCGGCAATTGACGCTGCACTCCGAAAGACCAGCGCTGTGAGTAAGCCTGCTTCATGTCGCGATAGTAATAATCGATACCTTGGCCGAGGTTCGTTCGCAGTCCTTTCGCAGGACCGGCAGGCGGAATTAAGCCGTTCGGGAACGGATTCGCCAGAGTCGCGATATAGGTCTGGCCGTTGTCGAGCGAGGCCTGAATTGGCGTGGATTGCGAGAAGCCGGTCTGATACGGCAATGTCTTGAGAATGCCCAGCGTGTCAAAGAAGAGGCCATAACCGCCTCGAAGGATCGTCTTTTGCGTCAGGGTGTAGGCAAATCCGATGCGCGGCATCAAGTTGTTCCTTTCGCCGGCGTAGGGGCTTCGCCTGTCGGGACCGCTCCAGGTAAGGCCTCCCCGCACAGCGAAAGCTTCAGGGCTGAGTTCGGGGATCGGGTTGAGAGCGTAGTTTGCCTTTGCCTGTTCCTCGATCGGATTCGGTGAGACGCGGTCGAAATCGGCGACCAGCCGGTTGTAGCGCTCCGTGATCGGAGTTTCGAGCTCGTACCGAAGGCCGATGTTGAGTGTCAGCTTCGGTGTGACGCGCCAGTCATCGTGAATGTAGAAACCGTAGAACTGGTTCTGCAGCGCAGAACTTGCAACGATCTCCATACTGCCTGCGGGAATTCCGAGCAGCATGCTGGCAAGATCCTGACCAATCGGGGCTGCGGCGGAGGTGTCGAGCGGGCCGCGCGTGTACGTCGTGCCGAAGGATAGGTCGGGCGCGACGCCGATCGGCCGGCGGTTGTTGAAGCTGCGAAGTACGCGAACCTCGGCTCCGGCGCGGAGGCTGTGCGCTCCCACCAGCCGCGTGACCGTTCCCTGAAAGCTATGCGTCAGGCTCGAGTTCACGCCGTCGCCGGGGTTCTCCCACCAGGAGATTTGTGAATAGGCGCCCGGCGAGATGCGCGGAAGCGGCGACTCCTGCGGGTCGAGATAGCGCAGCAGATTCGGCGAGAAGCCCAGGCTGGCCAGATCGTAGCCGCGGCTGACGCGGTACTGCCACCATTTCGTGCTCGTGAATCCGTAGCGGAGATTGAGCACAAGATTGGGATTAATCACGATGACGTCGTCGAGTGCGACTCCGCGGTTCGGACGGTTCTGGTGAATGCCATTCAGCCAGTCGCCGAAATCATTGTTCTTCTTCTCTTTCCAGAAGTCGTAGTGGACACGGAGGAACGCGCGATGGTTCTCGCTGAACGCATGGTCGAGCCGCAGCAGGTGAACGTAGTAGTCCTGGAGCGCTTTGTTCGCCAGGAAGAAGTTGTTTCGGCCATCGGAAGTGCCAGCCTGGTTCGGGAGCGGATAAAGATTGACGAGTGCCCGGCCGACGGGGTCGAGCCGGCTCTCCGGAATGATGTTGCCGGGGAACGGCGACCGCTCAAAACGGCCTGCCTGTGATGCGGGCCGCGTGGTGAACGGATCATAGATCTGATAGATGGAGCCATTGCGCAGGAGTGCCGAGAAATCGCCTCTGCGCTGTTCGGCTGTGGGCACGGTGCGCGTCCACTGCACTGGCACTCCGAAGTTGTTCTTCTCGTAGGTGTAAAACCAGAACGTGCGGTTCCTGCCTGAGTAAAGGCGAGGGATTGTGAGCGGCCCGCCGAGGGCAAACCCGTAGCGGTGATCCTGATAGACCGATTGCGTGGTCCCGTTCTTATTGTTGAAGAAGTTTGGCGCGTCGAGCGCCTTATGGCGGAGGAAATACTGCAACTGTCCGTGAAGTTCGTTCGTTCCGCTCGCAGTGCTGACGTTCAGCAGCGCTCCCATCGTGTGCCCGATGCTCGCGTCGTAAGCCGACGTTTGCATCTTGAACTCGCGCACAGCCGATTGCGGCGGGCTGAAGGCGACGCGCCCGTAGCCACTCCCGCGGTCGGCAGCGACGTTTGTGATGCCATCCACCTGAAACTCGTTGTTGAACCGGCCCGCGCCGTCGGCGGTAATGTCGGAGGTCGCCTCCGGCGCCATAGCCTTCCTGAGACGCATGTTGGTGGCGTTCACCACGCCCGGCGTCAGCAGCGCAAGCTCCAGGGGATTGCCGCCGCGCTGGGGAAGCTCCTGGATGCGGCGGGAATCGATAGTTTGTCCAAGCGACGCACTCGCCGTTTCGAGCACCGGCGTCTCCGCGCTGATTTGGACTGTTTCAGTGAGCGCGCCTACCTCCATGCGGATCGGGAGATCGACCATTTCACCTACGCGCACCTCGATCCTGTCGCGGACGAAGGACTTGAACCCGACTGCTTCGGCGGTGAGGCGATAAATGCCGGCCGGCAAATAGGGCAGCCGGTATTGACCGCTCTGGTTGGTTTCCGCTGACGCCGCAACCCCTGTCTCTATGTTGGTGGCCCGAACTTTCACGCCGGGGATGACGGCGCCTGTTTCGTCTCCAATGGTTCCAGTGATACCGCCGCGCGGGTCCTGTGCGAGCAGGGCGGTAAAAACCAGGGCAAATATCGGCAACTGCCGGGCGATCTTCATGACGTCCCCCCCTTGCCCGCGCAATCTTATCAGACTTGGAGTTGCACGTTGAATCCGAGGGATCGGGTATGGTTTGCTACGGGCGATTGGAGCGGTGGTGATAGGATCTTGTTCACGGATCCTTTTCCTGATGCTTCCTGGACTCCTGGTCTTTTTGGCGCTTTGGGCAATGCCCCTCGCTGCACAGCAAGGGGTGGGCGAAGTTCGCATTGCTGTGTACGACGGCTCCGGGCTGCCGCTGAGCGCCTCCGGCGAGCTGATCAGCGAGTCCAGCCAGGTTCGCCTCCCGTTCAGGACCAGTCCTGAAGGCGTGTTCGTGGCGCGGTCGCTGCCGTTCGGTTCCTACCGGCTGTCGGTTGAGCGGCAAGGTTTTTCGTCCCACGCCGAATTGCTCGAGTTGTCGACCGAGGTCCCGGTTGAGAGGCGCATCACTCTGCAGGTTGCCGGGGTGGAAACGGCTGTCACGGTTTCAGAGCCGTCGACACTGCTCAGTCCTCTGGCTCCACGCAATCATGTGGGAAAAGAGCTGATTACCGAACGCCGTTCGTCCCAGCCGGCGCGAGGGCTGCTCGAGCTGGTGCAGACGCAGCCCGGATGGCTGCTGGAAGCAAACGGCGTTCTCCACCCAAGGGGCTCTGAGTACGACACGCAGTACGTTCTCGATGGCGTGCCGATCCTGGATAACCGGTCGCCAGCGTTCGCGCCAGCGCTGGAACCTGAGTCGATGGCTTCCATTACTGTGCTGACGGCCGGTTATCCCGCTGAATATGGCCGGAAGCTGGGCGGCGTCGTCGAGCTCGTAACCGCGCCTCCGCCTGAAGAACCACTCTATGGTCAGGCGATCTGGCAGACCGGCCGCTTCAGCACGAACATCGGATCGGTTTCCCTTGGCGGACGGGCGGGCCGGAGTTATTGGAATGTGTTTGGCGCTTCCGGCATCACGGACCGCTATCTGGATCCTCCCTCGCCGGACAACTTCACAAATCACGCTACCTTGGCCGGAGCCGGAGGACGGCTGGAGCATGAGTTCAACGATCGGAACAGGCTGCGCCTGCAGGTGAGCAGCCGGCGCTCGTCGTTCCTTGTGCCGAACACGCTGGATCAGCAGGAGGCCGGCCAGCGCCAGGACAGGCAGAACGAAGAGACTCGGGGCTATGTGAGCTGGACGAGCGTTCTCTCGCCAAACGTCCTCTTTGCGGCAAGGGGCATGGTTCGTGATCTGAATGCGCGGTTCTGGTCGAACGCCCTCTCTACGCCGATCCTTGCGGATCAGGACCGGGGCTTCCGTGAAGGCTACGCCAGCGCGAGCATCGCCGCCCAGTTCGGGCGGCACGAGTTCAAGCTGGGAACCGATATTCTGGCGTCGGCAGTACGGGAGCGGTTTGGTTATCGCATCGTCGATTTCGATGAATTTGACGACGATTTGCCTGCTACCTACCGTTTTGAGGGAGCCAGGCGGTCGAGGGAACACTCGGTATTCATCCAGGACCGGATCCGTCTCGGCCGTCTGACCATCAGCGCAGGGCTTCGCTGGGACGCCTACCGGTTTCTGGTCAACGAAAATGCGTTCTCGCCGCGCCTGGGGGTCAGCTGGTACTGGCCGGAAGGCGGGCTGCTTCTCCGTGCCTCTTACGACCGTATCTTTCAGACCCCGGCCATTGAGAACCTGCTGCTGGCAAGCTCTGAGTCGGCGCAGCGGCTCTCCGACGAGACCACCGGGCTGCCTGTACCGCCGTCGCGCGGACATTTCTTTGAAGTAGGGTTCTCCAAGGGGCTTTGGTCCAAATTTCGCCTGGATGGCAGCTACTACCGCCGCGACATCCGGAACTTCGCCGATGACGACGTCTTCCTGAACTCGGGCGTGAGCTTTCCGGTGTCGTTTGCGGAGGCATTCATCCACGGCTTTGAGGCTCGGCTGGACTTGCCGCGCTGGGGCCGGTTTTCGGGCTTTCTGACATACTCCAATCTCACCGGATTGGCCCGCCTGCCGGTGACCGGCGGACTGTTGTTGGAAGAGGGCGTCGAGTATCTGCTAAGCTCGCACGACAGCTTTCCGATTACGCAAGACCAGCGGAACACCGCCTACGGCCGCCTCCGCTATCAGATCAGCCGGCGGGCGTGGACGGCGGTCGCCGCCTGGTACGGCAGCGGGCTGCCTTTTGAGCGGGAGCCCGGAGAAGAGGATGAGGAGGAACTGGAGGTGGAGGATCGCCGCATCCTGAATCGCGTCAACCTTGAACGCGGACGCGTTCTGCCTTCCTACTCGCTGGACTGGCACGCGGGTGTCACATTGATCGAGCGGGAGCGCCGCCGGCTGAGCCTTCAGGCGGAGGTCCTGAATCTCACGAACCAGTTGAATGTAATCAACTTCAGCGGCGTTTTCTCCGGAACGGCGCTGGCGCCGCCGCGCAGTTTCGCTCTCCGGCTGCAGGCTTCGTTCTAAGCCGCGGCCGCTTTCCACCCGTAGGTCTGGTAGCTCCACTCAATGGTTTCGCCGCGGACGGTGAGCACGGCGAAGCCCTCGGGGTGTCCCATGCGCTCCCCCTTCCACCAGTTGCCGCAAACCGATCCGGACGTGATGAACTGGCAGCCCTTGTAGAGCACCGTCTCTCGAACATGCGTGTGGCCCTGGAGCACGGCCTTCACGTTGTATTTGGCAAGCACCGCCAGGACGTCGCGGCTATTGGTGACAACGATGTTTCTGGTCGAGGCGCCGGGCGCCAGCACAAACTGCGGGAAGCCTGTCACCAGCGGAATGTGCGTGAAGACCACGACCGGTCTCCGCGGTCCGACGGACTCGAGGTCGCTCTTCAGCCAGCTCAACTGTTCTTCATCAATCTCACCGATGTACCGGCGATCGGGCGTGATCCCGATCGAGTCCAGGAGGATGAAGTGCCAGCCCTTGTGGTCAAACGACTGGTAGCGCTTCCCGATCCGGTCCTCGAACATCTTCTTGCCGTACATGGGATCGGAAGGCGAAACGCCGCTGTTCGCAAACACGCCGTAGACGTCGTGGTTTCCGACGACGTTGTACACCGGCATTGAGAGGCCCTTCGCCGTCTTCGTATAGAGGTCGAACAGTTGCTTTGCGCGCTGCGGTCCCGATTCGAGGACGTCAAAGACGAGGTCTCCGCCGCTCACGGCGAAATCCACCTTCGCTGCGTTCACAGCCGAGAAGCAGCGCTCGCAGCCTTCCACCGCGCGGAGCTCCGGCTGGATATGAGGATCGGTAAAGTGAACGAACCGGAAGCTGGCAGGAGTTTGCGCGGCGAGGGCGGCGCCCGCCGAAACCGCCGCTGGTAGAACCTTCAAAAAGTCTCTGCGGACCATCCTTTCCTCCCGAGGCATTTCCGCCAATCCCGGATGGCATCCCTACGGACGGCGGAGAGCAGGTGTACTGTTTGGAAA
>JADGHK010000180.1 GCA_019686145.1 Bryobacteraceae bacterium
CAACTCAGGCATGCGAGCTCCCTGTCGCTTGTGGGACGCGGTTGGGTGGTGTTTGTGTCCTCTTGATTCGGGTTGATTCGGGCTGCCTCTTTCCAGGGGCAGGCCGGCGATTAGCTCGGCCTGCGGCGGTGGAAGTCGGTCCTGCGCTGGAACTCCGCGCCGATTGCCAGGAGGGTGCTTTCGTTAAAGGGGCGCGCTACAAGCTGCAGCGCTACGGGGAGTCCCTCTGCGAATCCGCAGGGCAGGGAAAGAGCGGGCAGGCCGGCCAGGTTGCCGGCTGGTATCAGGTCGCGCAACCCGCGAGCCTTCGGCAGCGGACGTCCCGGCCGGCGATCCAGCGGTTCCGTGACTTTGGTGGCGGGGCCCGGGAGCGCGGGCGCGATCAGGACATCCACATCCATGAACAGGGCCCTGAACGCCTGCTGCACCTGCGACCGGATCCGCATCGCCTTCAGGTAATCCTTCGCTTTGATTTCGAGCGCCGCTTTCAGACCTGCAATCTGCTTCTGGTCCGCCAGCTCGTCCACCTTTCCGCTCTTGATCAGCGGCTCGAAAATAGCGGCGGCCTCGGCGGAGATAATCGTGCTTGTCGCCAGGCCGTAGGGCAGGGGAGGCAAACTCGTCTCCTGGAGCCGCAGCCCCATGTCCCGGAGGATATTCAGAGCGTTGCGGAACGCTTCTCTCGCAGACGGCTCCGCCCATTCCTCGAAATCGACCGGCGCGTAGGCACAGCGAAGATCGGACAGCTTACGGAAAAACTTGGGAACGTAGTGAAAGGATTTCCGGGCCGAGCTCGGATCGTTCACATCCGAGCCTGCGATTGCCTGAAGGACAAGCCCGCAATCCTCCACGGAGCGGCACATGGGGCCAAGCTTGTCGAGCGTCCAGGAAAGCGCCATTGCCCCATAGCGGCTGACCAATCCGTAGGTCGGGCGCAGGCCGGTAATGCCGCAGTACGCGCTGGGAGTGATGATCGACCCCGACGTCTCGGACCCGATCGCGAACGTGACCAGTCCTGCAGCCACAGCCGCGCCGGAACCGCTGGAGGATCCTCCCGACCACCGGGATCGGTCCCAGGGATTGAGGCCGGGCCCTGTCAGCGAAGCGGATGCGAACCGGTAAGAGGGGCCTCCGGCCAGCTCCACCATGGACAGCTTTCCGATCAGGACCGCGCGCGCCTTCCTGAGTTTCTCGATCACCGTGGCGTTGTACGGAAAGACCTGGCCGGCGTAAGGCTTGGCGCCCCACGTTGTCGGATGACCAGCCACGCTGAGCAGATCCTTCACGCCGAACGGGATTCCCTGCAGCGGTCCGCGCGTGCGGTTGCGCTTGAGATCCCAGTCGACGTCTTTTGCCTGGCGGATTGCGTCCTCCCGCAGGGATAGGGCAACTGCGTTATATCGAGGACCCAGTCGCTCGAAGCGGTCGCAGAAGGCGCGTGTCAGCTCCACGCAGGAGATCTCCCTCGAACGGAGCTTTGCGTTCAGCTCAGAGATCGTCGCGAAGAAGATTTCCTCAGGAAGTTCAGCCATGTCACGTAGCTTTAAAGACGAATGCGGGCTCAGTGCTCATCGGCAGTTCGTACTGTTCGAGGGCCTCGGCCGCGCGAGCCACTTGTTCCCGTGCCCGGCGCAGCTCCTCATCGGGGCTGGCAGGGGGATTTGAGGCCGGCGCCTGGGCTAGAGCTGGCGCCCCGGCGGAGGCCAGAATCAGAGCCTGACGGCGAGTGACCTTCATTTGCCCGGCATCGCCTCCACATGCAACGCTTCAAGAGCGGCGCGCTCCATGACGCTTCTCGGTGCGCTTTCGCCGCTCCAGATTTCGAACTGCTGAGCGGCCTGCTCCAGAAACATCTGGATACCCGGTACAATCGTCTTGCCCTGCTCGCGAGCCCGCTTCACAAGCAGAGTCTCCAAGGGGTTGTATACCATCTCGAACACGACGTCGGCTGGAATCCGTCCTTCAAAGAAGCACTCATCCACGTGAGGGTACATTCCGATCGGAGTGGCGTGAATGAGGGCGTCGAAGTTGCGGCACTCGAGCTGCTCCTTCAGGAGCGCTTCGCCGCCGCAGGCCTTCGCGAGCGCACGCACCCGGTCCGGGTTCCGCCCGGCGATCGATACCTTTGCTCCCGCGTCTGCGAGGGCGAATGCGGCGCTACGGGCCGCCCCTCCGTTGCCAACCACGAGGATCGACGACTTGGCCAGACGCAGCACCTTGCTCAAAGGTACGATCACGCCTTCGGCGTCGGTGTTCGTGCCACGCCACTTGCCAGCCTTGCGCCAGACCGTATTCACTGCGCCGATCCGCCTTGCCAGAGGATCGATCACGTCGAGATAGCGGAGGATTTTCTGCTTATGCGGGATGGTGACACTGAAACCCGAGAGCGGGAGCTTCTCGGCGAGCGTCAAGAAGTCCTTCAACTGCCCCGGATGCACCAGCAGGGGCAGATACACCGCATCAATTCGCCGTGAGTGGAAAGCCCGGTTGTGAACAGCCGGCGAGATGGAATGTCTCACCGGATCGGCCAGGACGCCGTAGATGCGCACCCCTTTTGTAAGCTTGTCGATCCGGTAGAGGTTGCGGAGCATCTTCGCGCAGACCTGGCCGGCGGCAGTTCCCTCCGCGGCGGCTGGCGCAGCATATGTGTACATAGCGCCGAACGCGGGTGAGAGAACGCGCGTCGGGAACCCCATTTCGCCCATCGCGAGCACGACCAGGGGCGTCTTGGGGTGTGACTTTGCGATCGAGAGCACGCGCCAGTTATCCAAAGGCTTGCGGGCTGTGGTTACGATCTTGTAGACGTCAGCCGAGATCCGCTGCATGCGCCGGAGCACGCTCTCCATCGGGGGCGTGCCCTCGAAATTGTGATACGAGATCACGAGGTAGGTCTTCCCGCGAAAGACATCGAGACGCGAATTCGCGTTCTCCGCGCTTTCGATCTCAACGTCCACCGCCTTCGCGCCCGCATCGACGGCGGCCTCCAGGTACCGAATCTCTTCTTCGATACTCCCGTTAAATCTGCCCTGGTTCTGGTGCCGGCGGCAAGTGGCCAAAATCCAGACGTCGGGATATTCCTGGAGGAACGATTTGATGGCTGCGATGCCCTGTTCAGGGCTAGGCAGGTAGTCCAGGCGGAATTCGATAAACCGCTCCCCGTTTTCGATTTCGCGGCGGGCCGCTTCGAGAAGCCGGTCCACCGTGGGAAAACCTAGGGCAATGCAAACAGGAGGAATTGGCGATCGCTGCGGCATATCTGGCGAGCCATCAGCATACCATGGGAGGCGCTGCTATGACTTCTAGGCTTGCATGCTGGCACTCTCGGCAGCTTGTCGCGCGAGGTGAGCCTTCCAATCCTCCAACAGTTTTACAGTCTGTGTAGCACCGATCCTGGTGCAGCCAGCCTCGTATACTTCGAATACCTTTTCCAGGGTCCGCACGCCTCCCGCCGCCTTGACGCCAACCTCGGGCGCGCAGTATTTCCGCATGAGCTTCAGGTCTTCGAGCGTGTACCCGCCGTCCCCGTACGCGGTAGATGTCTTGACGAAATCCACCTCGCACCGGTTGCAGATCTTGCAGGCAATCACCTTGAGGTCTTCGGTGAGATAGCAGTTCTCGAAGATGACCTTCAAGATGGCGCCGGCTTCGTGACATGCCTGCGCGGCCTGGTGGATCTCCATTTCGACATACTGAAACTGGCGCGAGATCATCTTGCCGATGTTGAGCACCATGTCGATTTCCTCGACGCCGCGCCGCAGGAGATCCCGGATCTCGTAAAGCTTGGCCGGCGTTGTCGAGGAACCGTGCGGAAAGCCGGCGATGCTGCCTACCTTCACCCCGGAGCCTCGCAGCCACTTGACGACCAGATCGACGTCGGAAGGCCGGACTGAGACGCTGGCAACGCCGTACTCGCGGGCAATTCTGCAGCCCTCTTCCACCTGCTGCTCGGAGAGGTCCGGCCGCACGAGCGAATGGTCGATCATTTTGGCCAGGTCTTCGTAGGTTCTCAGCGGCGGCCTTGGTTCCGTGTATGCGGAACAATCCATAACGTCCCCCAATGCTTCAACTGAGTTCGCACGTCCTTTGCACCCGCGAACCAGTCTTCATGGTGAAAATTCCCGAAATTGCCCTCTCCGTGTTCCGGACGGTCGAGGTCTCCGAGGGCGATGTTCAAACCCATGGCGCGTTTACCCATCGACGGGGAGTAAAACCGGCCCGGTTCCACTTCAAGGCAGGGGTCGAAATTTACAGCCCACTCCATAATGTACCCCTTTCCCCCGGGCTTCACCTTGGCCGCGCATTCCTGCGACTTTTCGAGGATCCAGCGTCGGTAGGTGTCCCACGCCCGGGGACTGCGCCGTGGCTCGCCCTCGAGCAGGCCGCCAGTGCCGATGCCTCCCGGCCGGGATTTCGTGAGATTGCACACCATCTGCCACGATGAGCCGTCTCCAGCTGCTGACTCGTCGCCGCTCCATCGGTTCGAAGCATTGATCAGCAGCTCGATTTCGTCACCGAACCAGGGCCAGCCCTCCGGGGTCAGCGCGTGGGCTTTGGGGTTGTTGGAAGGCAGCCAGCGCGGCGTATCGATGCCGTAGAGGAGATCGTCGGTGACGTCGAAGGCGAAATAAAGGCGGCGGCCGTCGTGCTTCACAAAGCCACGAAGCGAAAGATCGGAAGGGTTTTTTACAGGGGAAAACTGGGAAACCCACCCTTCGACCCCGGAAAAGGGCGTTGCATCTTCCCACTCGCCAGGAGCGAGAACTCCGTCCAGCGTGGGCGTGGTGCCGCGGTAGGCTTCGAGGCCCCTAGGATAGTCGCCGGCGAACAGTGGAAGGGCGAACAGAAGAAGGCCGGCGCGCAGATTCATCGCCTATTTCTTCTTCTTGGGCGTGGAGTAGCTCAGGCCGAGCTTTTTCATCTCGGCCTTTGCTTTCTCTGCAACTGGAGAGGAAGGGGACTTGGCAATGAGGGAGCGAAACTCCTGCGCGGCCGCTGTCCGCTGCCCGCTCTTGAGGAGCGCCATCCCCTTCATATACATCGCATCGAGGGTCTTGCTGTTCTCCGGAAACCTCTCCAGAACCATGTCGAAGTTTTGCAGCGCCGGCTCCCACTCCTGCTGGTTGTAGTGAATCATCCCAATATAAAACTGAGCGTTCGGCGCAAATTCGGTGTTCGGGAACCAGCGCAGGTAATCGTTAAATTCCGCGAGTGCGATGTCGAACTTTCCGGTGCTGTAGTCGCGCATGGCATCGCGGTAGAGGCCATCGGCGGAAACACCTACCGGAGGCGTACCGCTCGCTGCTGCGCCAGTCGGCGGAGGCGGCGGGGCCTGGATCGTGGTCATCGCATTCTTCAGGTCGGTCAACTGCGTCTGCACGCTCTGCATCCGGCTGTTGAGATCCGCGATGGATTCCCTAAGAAAGCGGAACTCTTCCGCCATCTGGTCGACCTTCGCTCCCACGCTAGCCACCGGAGCGGCGACGCTGCGCTCCTGCTGCTGCAGCTTCTCGCGAACGCCGCTCTCAAGAACCGCTACTGCCGTATTGGCTTTGTTGATGCTATCCAGCGTACGCTCCATGAGCACCGTAAGCGCAGTCGTCTTCTCGTCGAGCGCGCGCTGGAGGGTGCGTACCTGATCCTGCAGAAGAGCAACGTCCCGCTGCAACTCGATGACTTCTTTCTTCTGTCCAAAAGCGAACGGGGTCGCCAGCAAAATCAGGGGGAGGAGCCGAGTATGACGCATTTCTTATCTCCAATCAGATGAGATCCGGCCGGACGAGGCCGGCCGGTCTCACTCTTCTAATAACTACTACTCATTGACCGAGAAATGGGCACGACGGTTACGTTGCCAGCATTCCTCGTTGCTCTCCGTGCACTGCGGCCGCTCTTTGCCATAGCTGATGGTCTTCAGCCGGTC
>JADGHK010000181.1 GCA_019686145.1 Bryobacteraceae bacterium
CATTTACAGGTTGTGCCGGCGGAGATCCTGATCAAGCCCGGCCAGACTGTGCGGCTGCGGGCCCGCCTCTTCGACGACAAGGGGCGCTTCATCCGCGAAACACCGGCGGGTTGGAAGCTGGAGGGACTGAAGGGAACCGTCAAGCCGAACGGTGAATTTACGGCCGCGGCCGACGCTGGAGCGCAGGCCGGACGTATTGTGGCTGCTGCCTCCAATCTGTCTGGAACAGTGCGCGTCCGCGTGATCCCGTCGCTTCCCTGGACCTTTGACTTCAACTCCATGACGGGGGTTCCGCCGTATTGGGTCAATGCCACTGGGAAGAACGCCATTCGGGATCTGGATGGCAATAAGGTGCTGGCGAAGCTCGCCGACAACCCCTTCACCAAGCGTGCCCGCGCCTTCTTCGGCCCCACGAATCTGTCCAACTACACCGTCGAGGCAGAGGTTCGTGCGATCGAGAAGCGGCGCCAGATGGGCGATGCCGGCGTCGTGGCGCAACGTTACCAGCTCACTTTGTTTGGCAACTCCCAAAAGCTGGAGTTGCAGTCGTGGCAGCCCGAAACCACGCGGACTGTGTCGAAGCGGTTTGTCTGGAAACCTGACACTTGGTATAAGCTGAAGCTTCGTGTAGAGCCGGCAGCGGACGGCAAGGTCATCGCGAGAGGCAAAGCCTGGCCGGCCTCCGAGCCGGAGCCTGCTGAGTGGACGATCGAGCGGACTGACCCCATCCCGAATCTGAAGGGAAGCCCCGGTATCTACGCCGACGCACCGTTTGAAGTCTTCTTCGATAACGTGAAGGTAACGCCGAACCAATGACGACAAGAACACATCTCGGTCTTCTCGTTCTGGCCGGGGGTGCGATCGCACTCTCGACAACCATCCTGGCTTCCGATCCCGGTACGGGAGACTGGCCGATGTGGGGCGGCTCGCCCGACCGCAACATGGTGTCCGACGGCAAAGGCGCCCCGACCGAGTGGGACATCGCCAAGAAGACGAACATCAAGTGGGTGGCTGCGCTGGGCTCTCAAACCTACGGTAACCCTGTCGTGTCGGGCGGCAAGGTTTTCGTTGGCACGAACAACGAGGGCTTGCGCGATCCCAGGCAGCCCGGCGACCGGGGCGTGCTGATGGCGTTCCGGGAGTCGGACGGAGAGTTTCTCTGGCAGCAAACCTCGGAGAAGCTGGCATCGGGCCGCGTCAATGACTGGCCGTATCAAGGCGTCGCCTCGTCTCCGCTGGTGGATGGAGACCGGCTGTACTACGTCACGAACCGCGGCGTCGTCATGTGCCTGGACACCGAAGGTTTCATGGACAACGAGAACGACGGCCCCTTTAAGGACGAGAAGTTCACGGGTCCGAAAGACGCCGACATTATCTGGCAGTTCGACATGATGGAGGAACTCGGCGTCTTCCAGCACAACCTGGCAAACTCCTCTCCGGTGATGTGGGGAGATCTCATTTTCCTGAGCACTTCAAACGGACAGGATGAAAGCCACGTCAACATTCCCTCGCCCAAGGCTCCGTCCATCATTGCGCTGAACAAGAAAACCGGAAAACTGGTTTGGGAGGACAATTCCGTCGAGGACCGCATCCTTCACGGACAATGGTCGTCTCCGGCGGTCGGCAAGATTGGCGACGTCGTCCAGGTAGTCAGCGGACAAGGCGACGGATGGGTTCGAGGGTATGAGGCCCTGACGGGTAAGAAATTATGGGAGTTTGATACGAACCCCAAGGACTCCGTCTGGCCGAAGACCCGAAATGAAGTGATCGCCACTCCGGTGATCTATGACAACAAGGTCTACATCGCCAACGGCCAGGATCCGGAGCATGGAGAGGGCGTGGGCCACCTGTACTGCATCGACGCCACCAAACGGGGCGACATCACGGAGACGGGTCGTGTTTGGCACTACGGCGACATCCGCCGTTCCATCTCCACCGCTTCCGTCAAGGATGGCATCGTCTATTACCCGGACTTCAGCGGCTTCCTTCATGCTCTCGATGCGAAGACCGGTAAGGTGTACTGGAAGCACGATATGCTTGCCGCCGTCTGGGCTTCAACGCTTGTCGTCGACGGGAAAGTCTATTTGGGCGACGAAGACGGCGACGTCGTGATTCTCGAGGCTGGGCCGAAGCTGAAGGTCATCGGCGAATTCAACATGGGTAGCTCCGTGTACTGCACACCAGTCTTTGCCAACGGGACGCTGTACATCGCGAATCGGAATCAGCTCTACGCTATTTCCCTTAAGAAATAGCACTGCCTTTTTCTTGGCATTCGGTAGTTACTACTGGTATCATGTAGCACCGGTCTGTCTACGCACATACAGCGATCTGTATAGTACCTCGATGGGCCTTGTTCTACGCAGATTAGGAGGAGAAGCTACATGAAGCTCAGTGGTGGCAAGTGGACAGTCGCGGCTTGCCTCTTATTCGCATCTCTCACGCTCGGCCAAGTGAAAGCTCAGGATGTCGCTGAGCCGGAAACTCCTTTCGTTCTCGAAGGGCGGGTATGGGCAAGTAAGCGCGCATTCATCGAATCGGGAATGCGCTGCGGCACTCCGAATCCAACCTTGGATGAGATCGCAGATATTGACTCGGTGGTCCGCAAGCGCCTCCTGGTTTCTCCGTCGGTTAACGGAGGCACGATTAACGTTTATGTTCACGTGATCAATCGGGGGACTGGGATTGAGAACGGGGATGTTCCTGACAGCCAGATCAGGGAGCAGATCAAAGTCTTGAATGACGCGTATGCTTCGACCGGCTGGTCTTTCAATCTTGCCAGCATTGATCGCACCACGAACGCGCGCTGGTTCGACATGCAACCGGGCACCCTGGCTGAGCGGCAGGCCAAGAAAGCGCTCCGCAAGGGCACAGCTGAGGACTTGAATCTCTACACGGCGAACCCGGGCGGCGGTCTGCTTGGCTGGGCGACCTTCCCGTGGTCCTACGAGGGCAATCCGGACCTGGACGGCGTTGTCGTCCTTTATTCCTCCCTTCCCGGTGGCACCGCTGCTCCCTACAACGAGGGCGATACGGCCACCCATGAGGTCGGCCATTGGATGGGGCTTTTCCATACATTCCAGGGCGGCTGCCAGGCCCCTGGAGATCGTGTGGATGATACGCCGTACGAGCGCTCGGCGGCGTCGGGCTGCCCGGTCGGCCGTAACAGCTGCCCGATGAAGCCTGGTGACGATCCGATCTTCAACTTCATGGACTACTCTGACGACGCGTGCATGGTCGAATTCACAGGCGGCCAGACCGTCCGTATGAACGAGTCGTTCACCACGTATCGGCAGGGTAAGTAAATGCCTTCAAGGGGGCGGCCTGGTCGCCCCCTCGACTCCCCGCTTCCACGTCTCCTGCCATCTCCAATTCGTTCATCCGAACCTGCTTTCTCCCGCAGTATTGACCTCGCCCCGCAAGGGGGCATTGAATGGATGATCAAGGATGGGATACCCTACCACTCGCACTGACTGCTTCGAGGAGGTGCGTTGAATCGTGACGAAGGGACGTAGAGCCTTGGGTGTGAAATGATTGATCTGACTCCCCGAACCCGCCTGGTGATGGGAGCCGGCGCTCTCGCGCGTCTCGGCGAACTGGCCCGGGAACTTGGATTTCGCCGCACGCTCGTTGTATCGGATGCCGGCGTCCGCAGTGTGGGCCTGGTCGAGCCGGCTCTGCGCCATCTTTCGGCAGCGGGCATCGAAGCGGTCGTATGGGACGGCTTCGACAGCAACCCGGATTCCGCGATGGCGGAGGCGGGGCGCGTGTTCGCAGCGCCGCTTGGCATCGACTCGATCATTGGCTTTGGCGGCGGCAGCTCCCTTGACTGCGCCAAGGCCATCAACTTCCTTCTTACGAACGGCGGCCACATGCGGGACTATCGCGGCTACGGCAAGGCTTCGTGCCCTCTTCTGCCGATGATCGGCGTGCCGACAACGGCCGGCACCGGCAGCGAGGCCCAGAGCTACGCTGTCATCTCAGACGCCGAGACTCATGTCAAGATGGCGTGCGGCGATCCCTCCGCCGCCTTTCGAATCGCTCTGCTGGATCCCGAGCTGGTTGTATCGTCGCCGTTCGGCGTCCGCGCAACCGCCGGATACGACGCGATTGCGCATGCTGTAGAAACATTTGTCACCAGGCGGCGGAATGCGATCTCCGAATGCTATTCGCGCGAGGCGTGGCGCCTCCTTTCCCTGCACTATGAACGATTCCTGGCCTGCCCGAACGATCCGGAGGCGGCCGCGGGAATGCAGACCGGCGCCTGGCTCGCTGGCGCCGCAATTGAAGCTTCCATGCTGGGAGCAGCGCACGCCTGCGCCAATCCACTGACGGCAAATTATGGCGTTACGCACGGGCTTGCGCTCGCTGTGCTGCTTCCGCACGTCGTACGCTGGAATGAAGCCGTTGTCGCGGACCGGTACAGACAGCTCGGCGACGGCCTCGCCGGGCGTCTCGCGGATCTTGCCCGGGCAGGCCGTCTGCCGCAGACTCTGCGAGAGCTGGAGGTGCCGGAGGAGGACTTGCCTATGCTGGCGGCGCAGGCCGCGGAACAGTGGACAGGAACCTTCAATCCGCGTCCCTTTGACGCTGCCGGCGCTTTGGAGATTTACCGATGCGCCTATTGATGTCGCTCTTTGCCGTGCTTGCACTTTCGGCGCAGTCCACGCAGCAGAACTGGCCGCAGTTTCGTGGCAGCGCCGCGCTCACAGGGGTGGCTTCTTCCCTTCTGCCGGCACAACTCAAGCTGCTCTGGACCTATGAAGCGGGCGAGCCGGTAGAGTCCTCCGCCGCAATCGTCAACGGCGTAGTGTATGTCGGCTCTCAAGCGGGTGAATTACTCGCCATCGACCTCAGTACGGGTAAGCTGCGGTGGAAGTACAAGACGAAGGATCCGATCGCCGATTCCTCTCCCGCAGTTGCGAACGGTGTCGTTTACGTCGGTGATTTGGGGGGAGTGGTTTATGCCGTTAACGCTGCGGATGGCAAGGAGCGGTGGACGTTTTCAACCATGTCGGAGGTGAAAGCTTCTCCGGTTGTCGTTGACGGCAAGGTGATTATTGGATCGTACGACGGCCACCTTTACGCTATTACGGCGGATAAAGGCAAACTGGCATGGAGCTTCAAGACCAACGGCCCGGTGCACGCTACCGCGGCGGTCGCCGGGGGCATTGCCTATATATCCGGCTGTGACGGTGTGTTTCGCGGCATTCGGATTGCTGACGGTAAGCAGGTGGTTGAGATTACTGCGGGCTCCTACATTGGATCGTCGCCTGTGCTCTCCGGCGATGCGGCATACTTCGGCACTTATGACAACGAAGTGCTCGGCATGAATCTGAAGGCGAGAAAGATTGTCTGGCGGTATCAGCATCCGACGCGGAAGTTCCCTTACAGCTCCTCGGCCGCCTTCATCGAAGGCAAAGTGCTGATTGGCGGGCGCGACAAGATGCTCCATTGCCTGGACGCGAAGACGGGCAAGGCGCTGTGGACCTTTGCCACCCGCGCCCGGATTGACTCCTCACCCGTGGTCGCCGGCGATCGGGTCTACTTCGGTTCCAATGACGGCCGCGTGTATGCAGTGAGCCTCACGAAGGGGGAGAAGGTGTGGGAGTACGAAGCCGGCGAAGCCATCTCTGCCTCTCCGGCTATCGCCTCCGGCAGGCTTGTGATCGGCTCCCAGGACGGCCGAATCTACTGTTTCGGCTCGTGACTCCGGCAGAATCAGCTCATTTCTGACCCTCCGGCTTAGGCTTGCTTGAATCCGGGTACACCAGCGGTTTTCCTTGCTTTCGGTACTCTGATAAACCGCAGGAGCCCAAGGTCTTGAAGCCATGCTTCTCAAGTAACGCCGCGGCACGCGCAGCGCGTCCCCCCTGGTTTCAAAGGGTGACGATGACCTTGTTC
>JADGHK010000182.1 GCA_019686145.1 Bryobacteraceae bacterium
TCTACCCACTCGGGCGTCACCGAACGCAAATCCGCGTCGATGACAATGCAGGCGCTCGCGCGGAGTTTCTCGGCCATTTGAAAGATGAGCCGGAAGGCGCTTCCCTTCCCCGGAATGCCGTGATAAGGCAAGGACAGCCGGTGTACGGGGAACATGGGGGTCGATAGCATCAGGATGGGAACCCCGCCGACCCTGGAGGACATCAAGATATCGCGAGTATCATCCGTGGAACCGCCGTCAGAGTTGACGATGACAGCGCTAAACTGCGGGAAGTACTTGCACAGACCGGTGTGAATGGCCCGGACGACATGGGCGATCGTCCGGGCGTTATTGTAGGTCGGCACCCCAACGACGATGTCGGCGCAATCCAGCGCAGCGCCGGGCTCCGGCGGCGAGGCGTCGGATGCCGAACTCACATCTCCTGACACTTCTTAATCTCCGACCATTACCGTCTTGACCATGCGGGAGTCTTCTTCCACAACATCGCGCAGCAGGTCGAAGAACTCCGGAATCGCCGAGCAGACTCGATTCCAGTTCGGAATCTGAGGCTGGCCAAGAGGCTCTTCCAGGAACTGCAGTGCCGCTTCCCGCAAGCTCTTGGCGAACGCCTCTACGGCCAGTTCTTCCGAATGGCGGTCGAACTCCAGACCGTTCAGCATCGCATCCGCATAGTACCGGTTTATGGTGTCCTCCGCCATCCTGACGTACCGTACCTGGAGGCTCCGGAAGTGGTCCTTCGTCAACACCACCCCCTCTCCCGCCATGGTACGAAACAGCGATTTCGCAATGTCAAGGGTCATCCGGCGAAGGCCGGCGTTGGGGTTATCCGCGGAAAGCTCCTGATGCTTGTGTTCGTAGTTGTCTGTCAGATCTACCTGGCAGATCCGCGACACGGAGCAGTTGCGGTACATCTCCGCGAGGACTCCCATCTCCAGGCCCCAATCCCCGGGAATGCGATTCACCCGGGCCAGGTTCGACTTCATCGCAAATTCTCCGGCCAGCGGGTACCGGAAACTGTCGAGGAATCGCAGGAAGGGAGCGCCAGGCGCCATTCCGTCCATGGCCCGAATGAGCGGCGTCACGAATAATCGTGTCACCCGGCCGTGCATCCGGTTGGAAACCCTCGCATAATACCCCTTCGCGAACTCGAAGCTCAGGTTTGGGTGGACCAGCGGGTAGCACAGCCGAGCCAGAAGCTCGCGGTTATAGTTGATGATGTCGCAATCGTGCAGGGCGATCACGTCGCAATCGCCGCGGGCGAGCAGGTAGCCGTAGGCCAGCCAGCAGGACCGGCCTTTCCCATCCTGGCCGGCAGGCACGTGATGCTCATCGAGCATTCGGAACAGCCTCTGAATCCGCTCGCTCTCGATCCAGATAAAATCAACCGGGCATTGGAAGTCTGCAAAGAAGCTTGCAGCATGCTCAAACTCCTCGGCAGTCGCCCGCCCCAGTACCAGTACGATCCGCCGCAGGTAGGAAACGCCGCAAAGCTGATCGACAATCCGCCTCATCGCCGGTTTCTGAAACTCGGAATAAAGCGCTGGCAGGACGAGACCGATCGGCGACTGCTCGGAGTAGGCTTCCAGCTCGCTCTCAAGCCTATGAATTCCATTAGGGTTAAGACGATGCAGTGTCGTGACGACACCGGTTTGATGAAAGTCCGCCATCGCTGCCTCCCCTTCCCAACTTAGGGGAGACCCGCCTCAAGCAACATACAGCCAAAGGGGGAGAAGTCCGCAGAAGTCGGAGTATAGGCAGGCAGCAGGGTAAAGACTGATGTCAATTCGGGTGCTGCCGGGCTTGCCGATTATAATCGTCAAGCAAGCCACAAAATGAATCAAAGGATTGGCCGGCCCGGCGAAGAGAGAAGTTTCGATCTCGCCTGGAGGCCGCCCCGCCGCATCGTGGAGCAGATCGTCGGCTGGCGTGCCCGCCAGATCTCAGATCCTGTAGAGCGCCTGCGCTACCTGCAGCGTTCGGCCAGCGGAGCATCCAAACACAGGCACAGCCTGGGGTGGAGACGCCGAACCGCCATATTTTTGTTAGGTTTTCTGCTCATCCCTCCCCCGACTGCGTCCGACGCCAACATCTCTCCTCTGAGGATTCGGGAGACAGTTCCAGTCCCCGGGGAAGCATCGGCGGAACCTGAGCCTCCGCCCGTATGGCTCGTTGAACGGACTCCCGACTACGAGGTCTACAGCAACGGACTGCGGATTGAGACCAGATTCACCGTTAGCTACCAGCCGCGCAAGTACCCGATCTACAGCGAAGACTGGAGCCAGATCGAGCCGATCGGCTGGGGCGCGGAACCCGTCGGAATCGTCTATCACTCCACCGAAAGCGACCAGGCGCCCTTCGAGGAGGAACAGAACCGGAAACTCAAGTACTTGGGGGAGGCCCTGCTGCGGTACGTGCGGCAGCACAAATCCTATCACTATGTGATCGACCGGTTCGGCAGGATTTTCCGTATCGTCGACGAGGGGTCGAGCGCAAACCACGCGGGATACTCGGTCTGGGCCAGCGGCGGCCGCGCGTTTGTCAACTTGAACCGCAGTTTTCTTGGAATCGCTTTGGAGGCGCAGACACAGCACGGCGATGAAGTCCAGGGGCCAGCCATCACCCCTGCTCAGGTTCACGCCGCGCGGGTGCTTACGGAAATGCTCCGCAGCCGTTACCGGATCTCCGCCCGGAACTGCGTAACTCATGCTCAGGTATCGGTGAGCCCGTCAGCGGCGAGGATCGGGTACCATACCGATTGGGCTTCCGATTTTCCTTTTGACGAGCTCGGGCTGCCGGACAACTATGCCGTGCCGCCGCCCAGCCTGTATGGCTTCGGCTTTGGCTACGACAGCTTGTTCGAGAAGGTGGCCGGGGTCTCACTACGGAACGGCCTGCAGCTGGCCGAAGAGCGGCTGCGCCAGGATGCCAGCGCGAGTGGACTTGCGGTACCGGCTTACCGTGCGAGGCTGCAGCAGAGATATCGACGACTGATCGCCGCGCTCAACGCAGAGAGCGCTTTAGAGGAGAACGACGATGAGAAACACGACTAAGGAGGTCATCGGGCTGGACATCGGCACCAGCCGGATCGTCGCCGCCCGGCGCGAGAACGACGGTTACGGGTTCGAAGCGCAGCTGAACGCCTTCGTAACCATCCCATACTCCAGGATCACCGAGAACGTTCTGACAAAGGAGTCGGTACCTCATTGTGTGAACGGCGCCGAAATCACCGTCTTCGGCAATGAAGCTGCGCGGATTGCGGACCTTCTCAATGTGGAGACCCGCCGTCCGATGACGCGCGGGGTTCTCAATCCTGGAGAACCGCAGAGTCTCGCTCAAATTCGGCGGTTGCTCACCTCCGTGCTCGGAGAAGCACCGAAGCAGGGCCACAAGGTCTGCTTTACAGTGCCGGCTCCAGGAGTCGGGTCGGAGGAGAACATCACCTACCACGAAACCATGATCCGTCAGATTCTGCGGGACTTTGGTTACGAAGTCCGCAGCCTCAATGAGGGACTGGCGGTAATTTACGGCGAACTGGAGGACTCGAATTACACTGGCGTCGGCATCAGCTTCGGCGGTGGCCTTTGCAACGTGGCTTTGGCGTACATGTCGGTTCCAGTCCTGAGTTTCAGTACGCCAAAAGGAGGGGACTTCATCGACAGCAGCGCGGCGGCAGTCACCGGGGAGCTGGCGAACCGCGTCCGGCTGGTGAAGGAAGACGGCTTTAGCCTGAACGGCCATTATTCCGAGAAAATCCACCAGGCCTTGAGCGTTTACTACGACGACATGATGCAGTCCGTAGTGAATGGCCTTAAGGAGGCATTCGAAGCGTCCCGGAATGTTCCGAAACTTGGCAAGAAGATCCCGCTCGTGCTCAGCGGCGGCAGCGCATTGCCTGCAGGCTTCCGCGACCGGTTCGAAAAGCTGATACAAGAGGCTTCGCTACCTGTGCAGTTCTCCGAAATTCGTCTCGCCTCAGATCCCTTGTACGCTACCGCCAAAGGCGCGTTGGTCGCGGCGCTAGCGGACTAGTTCCCGCCTTCGCACGGAGCCCCTATCCGTGCGGAGGTGTAAAGATTTGTTAAAACGATGGAAGGGCCGAATTCTGCCGGAAAGATTTTCGGTCCAGAATAGAGGCGGTGCAACAGCCAGACGCTCGAGTCCTCCTGATCGACGATGACGCCGAATTGGCGGCTTTGATGGGGGAGTTCTTTGCAAAGCTGGGCCTGCAGCTGACTGCGGCCCATAATGGCCCCGATGGGCTTCGGGAAGCCCTGTCCGGGAAACATGACCTGGTGCTGCTCGACGTCATGATGCCCGGCTTCGATGGATTCGAGGTGCTGCGCCGGCTGCGCGCCGAAAGCGATATCCCCGTACTGATGCTGACCGCCCGCGCCGAAGCGCTGAGCCGGATCCTTGGCCTTGAGTCAGGCGCGGATGATTATCTCCCCAAACCGTTCGATCCGCTGGAGCTTGTGGCTCGAATCAAGGCCATCTTGCGGAGGTCCAGACCGCATAAGCCGCCCGCGGTACTGCAAATCGGCGGCGTGACCTTGGATACCGGCTCTCGAAGAGTCACCGTAGGCGGCAAGGAGATCGACGTCACGACGATTGAGTACGACATCCTCGAGACGTTGATGCTGTCCGCCGGCCGCGTCGTCTCTCGGGATGAGCTGATGCAGCGGCTCTACCAGCGGCAGGCCACGCCGTTCGACCGTTCCATTGATGTGCATGTCAGCCATCTGAGGAAGAAGCTGGAGGGAACCAGGGACTTGATCCGTACGGTACGCGGAGTCGGTTACCTCTTCGCAGCCCAGATGGAAGCAACCGGGTAACGCGCCATGTTTCGCCGAATCCTGTTCTGGTTCGGAACGATGCTCGCGTTGTGTCTGGCCGGCTTCCTTGCGACCACTTTCTGGTTCCGCTCTCGTCCGCCAGCCAGAGGGGATGTGATCTGGCGGCTGATGAACTTCCAGGTGCGCGAGGTTGTTCGAACCTACGAGACGGAAGGCCCGGAAGGCCTCGCCAGGATCCTCGCGAAATGCGACCGGGAGTTCGGAGGCAAGCACTATCTGCTGGATGCTCGCGGCATCGATCTCGTCACCGGGGAGGATCGCTCCGACCTTCTCAAAGCCCCTGAGCCCGGACCCCGAATTCCGTTCATTGGACCCCGGCAGCCCTTCTTCAGGAGGATGTCGGCGGATAACAAGTACATCTTTGTAGTGCAGGGCCGGCTCCGAGGCGACCCTTGGGCGGACGTGGCCATCTTCGGCTGGGTAACCAGCGTGATCGTCCTGTTTTGCTATGTGCTGGCATGGAGAATGGTGCAGCCGATTCGCCGCCTGCGGGAAGCTGTCGTCCGTTTTGGCCGGGGGGACCTTTCCTCTCGCGTCGAGTCGCGGAGCAAAGACGAACTCGGAGACCTTGCCCAGGCCTTCAATGAAATGGCGGACCGAATCGAAACGCTGCTCACCGCCGAGCGCAGGCTGCTCCAGGACATCTCCCACGAGCTTCGATCTCCGCTGGCACGCCTGCGGTTCGCCCTGGAGCTCGCCAAGAGCAGCGCGGATCCTCAAACAGCGTTCGACAGGGTGAACAAGGAAGTCGAGCGTTTGGCCACGCTCATTGGAGAGCTTCTGCAGGTGACCCGCGTGGAAGGCGACCCGGCATCGCGGAACGTCGGCGCGATCGACCTGACCGACTTCCTGAAGTCCCTGGCGGAGGATTGCGCCATCGAAGCCGAGGCCAGGAAATGCAAGATCGATCTGAGCGTGAACGAAAAGGTGACTTTCAACGGCGATCGCGAGCTTTTGCACCGCGCGGTTGAAAACATCTTGCGGAACGCAATACGGCATGCGCCGGAAGGCACGCCCGTTCAAGTGAA
>JADGHK010000183.1 GCA_019686145.1 Bryobacteraceae bacterium
GCGCTAGCTGAGGGCGGGGCATCTTTTAGGAAGATGACTTCTACACCCCTCCGCCGGGCGGGGGCGGAGGCGGAGTAGCCGGGGGTCGCGGCGCTGGAGGCAGCTCCGACGGCGTGTCGCCAGGGAGAGTTGGGCCTTGGCCGCCCGGGATGGTGATTCCGCCCGAAGTCTTGGGAGTCCGAACAAGGATCGTGTAGAGCGCTTCTCGAAGCGCGCGCAGCGCAAAGGAAACAACGGCCTCCCGATCAAAGCCGGATCGCGCGGCAAGCGGCTGATTCCGGTAAACACGCAGCGATTCCCCGGCATTCAAGATCACAGGGTTGCCCCGCGGCATCAGTGCGTGCTGCACGGCCACCTGACCCTCTTCCACTGCAATCAGAGTCGTGGCGGCGTCATCCTCGACCACTGCTTCAAAAACGGTCCCGCGCACGGAAATGACGGCCGTCGGCGTCTGGACCCGGTTCAGGTTCGGCTGCCCGCCCCACTTCTGGATCTGGACCTTGACGCGGCCCATCCAAAGGTCGAGCAGATCGCGCCAGTTCCCCGGATTATTGCGGAAAGTGAGCTGGGAGTTGGGGTAGACTTCGAAGGTGCTCCCGTCGGAAATGCGAAAGACTGCGAATCCGTCGGGTCCCGTGACGATCACCTGTTTCATCTGAACGTGATCGCCAACGTTCAGTGCCCAAAGACCGCCGTCCTTCAGGACAGACACTTGTCCCTGAAGCTGCACCACCTGCGCCGCTGACTCCTGAGCCGGCGACAAGGTCTGAGGCAGAAGCAGCTCAGTCGAAGCTGGCATCAGCAACCAGAACATCGCTATGTGCCGGAGTGACGTGGCCATACATTTCCCTCAAAGGGGAGTCTTCTGATCCTTGAGATCGCAGACCTCAGTCTAGCACCAAAAGTTGCTATGCAATACCGTCCGTGCGGGCACGGACGAAAAGTATTCGTGTCATCAATCGTTTTAGCAAGAGTCAATCGATAGATCAGGATAAAATGGACTCACCGGATGTATCCTGTTTCCACAAGTGAGGCTGCAAGGGAGAGGCTTGCCAGGATTGTGGCGGCGCTGCTCTTCCTGGCAGGGGTTGCGCCTGCGCAGCAGACTGGGCGCGCCGAAGGGCTGCAACTGCCCATAGAATGGCGGCGGATTGGGAATGGGGCGGTAGACCGGTCCCTTGCAGGGCCTGCATCCGGTCCCGTGAACCGGGTGTGGTATTCGGCAGACGGGTCGCGGCTGTTCATTCGCACGCTCTCCGGGCGTACGTTTGAGACGTCCGATTTCGAGTCGTGGCAGGAGAGCGATGCTGTCCCTCCGGCTCTGGACGAGACCCCGCCCGCGGCTGACCGATTGCCCGAACCCGGAGCTAAACTCCACAGACTTCCCGGAAAGCCCGTAAGCCTTTACGCGCTGGGGAAGGCTGCGTACCGGTCCGACGATGCAGGGGCTTCGTGGATCAACCTGACTGTCTACAAAGGGGTCTCGATTGTCGGAGCCAAGCTTGAGGATCTTGCGGTTTCACCTGACAATCCCGACGAGCTGGTTGTCGCGGGTTGGGATGGAGTTTTCCGGTCACTCGATGGCGGCCAATCCTGGGACAGCCTGAATGGCTTTCTTCCAAACCTCCCGGTGCGCCGGCTCGCGGCGCTGCCGACCGGCGGATGGGGCGCCCGGATCTGGGTTGAGACCGCTGCGGAAGGGCGGCTGCAGGAACTCGAGTGGGCTCCAGGAGAAAGGTCAGCGTGGCGCGTAGCATCTCAGCAGCGGCCGGACCGGGAGCTGGAGCTCAAGCAGGCATTCAGAGAGGCAACCGGTCTGAACGTGACCGCGTTCGCGATCGCGGCGCCCTATGTATATATCGGATCTGCCGACGGGTGGCTGTGGGTTTCTTCCGATCAAGGCGCCACGTGGAATAAAGAACGCGCTCCCTCGCCTGCGCGAGTCGAGTCGATCTTCGCTGATCCATCCGAACCCCGGGTCGCGCTTGCGGTCCTGTCGGCGGAGCAAGCCGGGCGGGTTTTGCGCACGACCAACGCTGGCCTTGTCTGGCAGGATCTCACGGCGAATCTTCCTTCGGGTCCAGCCTATGGAATCACGGCCCATCGAGACACCGGATCCATCTACGTTGGAACCGACAAGGGGGTCTTCTTCACGATCGGCGATTTGTGGAATCCCGCGCCTGCTACGGGCTGGATCGCCGTGCGGGGCACGCTGCCCCCGGCTCCTGTCCGGGATTTGAAGCTGGACGCAGGTGGCAATCAGCTTTATGCTGCCGTGGACGGTTATGGCGTGTATGTGGCCATGGCGCCGCATCGCCTGCAGGAGTTGCGCGTGGTGAGTGCAGCCGACTACCATCCTCGCGCAGCCGCACCCGGATCTCTGCTGAGCGTGCTCGGCGGAAGGGCGGATTCGGCGCGTGCCGGCAGCCTCACCATTCCTGTCCTCGCGGCTTCCGACTTCGAGTCGCAGATTCAGGTTCCTTTCGAAGCCGCTGGCCAGTCGCTCACACTTTCGCTTTCGGGACCGACTGGCGTGCGAACTGTGAATGTTCCTCTCAGACGTGCGTCCCCTGCGCTGTTTGTAGACCGGGATGGCACTCCGCTCCTTCTCGACGCAGAGAGCGGTGTCTTGCTGGACGCCATGACTCCGGCTCGGCCCGGAGCGCGTGTCCAGATTCTGGCGACTGGCTTAGGCCGGGTACGCCCGGACTGGCCGACCGGCCTTCCCGCACCTGTCGACAATACGCCTGCCGTCGTTGCTCCCGTGCGCGTCTATCTCGACGGCGTCCAGATGGAGGTGTTGCGCGCATCCCTCGCCCCCGGCTACGTCGGTTTCTACACGGTGGAATTCAAACTGCCTGAAATCGTAAATCGAGGACCGGCGAGCCTCTATGTGGAAGCAGACGGACAGCGGAGCAACACGGTTCGAATCTGGATCGAGCCTTGACCTTCCGCGCGAGGACTCTCGCGCCTCGTATACTAGGAGTCATCTCGTAGGAGCTACCATGCGATACCTTGCATTGCCCGTGTTCCTCCTCACTCTTCTTGGGAGTGCCATTAGCCAGGAGAAACCGCAGGGAGAGAAACTTGCGCCGTATTATCCTACCCCGGAGACCGTCGTTCAGAAGATGCTTGAGCTGGGCGGGTTGAAGCCCGGAGAGAAGATGTTCGATCTGGGCTCGGGTGACGGCCGCATCGTGATCATGGCCGCGAAGAAGTTCAAGGCCAATGCCACGGGAGTGGAGTTTGACCCGGATCTGTGGGCGCAGAGCACCGAGAAGATCAAGAGCCTGGGTCTTCAAAAGACCGCGAACATCATTCACGGGGACATCCTGAAGCAGGACTACTCCTCCGCGGATTTGATCACGGTGTACCTGCTGCCGACATCCAACGACAAAGTTCGCCCGCTGCTTGAAAAGCAGCTCAAGAAAGGCGCCCGGGTGGTTTCGCACGACTTTGAGTTTTCCGGATGGAAACCGGATAAGGTCGAGCACATTGATGATGACGGTGAAGGCCGCAGCCATACCTTGTACCTGTACAACCGCTGAGCTCGTACCTCATTCTGTTCGGAAGAGTCGAATTGTTCGCTGACTACATCCTGCTGCCGCATCTTTGGCGCCGCTATTTGCGCGTGATGCGCGCTCTGCTGGGGGTTGCGTGCCTCGGTTCGATTCTTGCCAGCCCCCGCCTTGGGCCGTCGGGTCTTACTGTCCTCCTTGCCGTATTGTCCCTCTACGGCGTCGCTGCGCTGCTTTGGCGGCGCTTGCATCATATCGACAGCTCCCTGGTCACCCTGGCGCTCGATACACTGCTTTTTCTTGTCTACGCGGCTCATCGCGACGAGGGCAGTTTCTGGCTCAGCTCCTTTCTTGCGTTCTATCTGCTTTTAAGCGCCGCACTCTTGCACCAGTGGCGGACGGTCTTGGGAGTCATGGTCGTGGCCGCGGGGTTTCTGACTGTGGCGGAGCCGGGACAGTCGCTTTCTCTGCGGGCATTCATCCTGCTGCTAGGCATGTTCGCCTGCGTGCTCGCGCTGCAGAAGCGATCGCTGCTTGACCGTCTTTCGATCTCTTCCCGTCAAGTTGTCTTGTTTCGCTCAGAGGCGGAAGCGGCTCGGGAAGCGGAGCGGCAGCGCATCGCGGCCGATTTTCATGACGGGCCGCTGCAAAGCTTCATCAGCTTCCAGATGAGGCTCGAGATTGTGCGTAAGATGCTCGAGCGCGACAAGGAGAAAGGGATGGCCGAACTGGAGCAGTTGCAGACCCTCTGCCGGAACCAGGTGGCCGAGCTGCGCTCCTACGTACGCGGCATGCGTCCGCTGGATGTGGAAGGCGCGGGACTTGTCGCCTCTCTCCTTCGCGTCATCCAGACCTTTCAGCGCGATTCCGGCATCTCCGTGACCTTTTCCGGCGGTGAGGCGCCCGAGCTCGAGGAGGTGCAGGCATCTGCCGATATCGTGCAGGTGGTTCGGGAGGCGTTGAACAACGTGCAAAAACACTCGAATGCCTCTCGCATCGTGGTGTCTATCTCCAAGACCGATAACCTGATTCAAATTCGGATTGAAGATGATGGCCGGGGATTCCCGTTTGCCGGCACGTTCACGCTGGATGAGCTCGAGGTGCTGCGCCTGGGACCGGTAAGCATCAAACGCCGGGTTCGCGGGTTGAAGGGCGACCTTACGATCGACTCCCGTCCCGGTTCCGGAGCAGGTCTTTGTATCCGCGTACCGGCATGAGCCGAGCTCTCCGGCTGCTCGCGCTCAGCTCCTGCCTGTTGATTCTCGCCGCTTGCCGCCGCTACGGAGAGTTCACTCTGCCGCCGCCTGGCGGCGCGCCTGAACCCGTCGCCTGGAAATGGACTGTGGTTAAAGAGCCGGTAATCGCTCACGGGCAGGAGGCCGACTGGGATGGCGTGGATGCGCTGAATCCGTCGGTTTTGATCCTCAAGAACGAATTCCTGAACTACTACTCCGGGTTTGACGGAAAGACCTGGCACACAGGTCTCGCGACATCCGCCGACGGGCTCAAATGGACGAAGCAGGGGCGCATCCTTTCGCCGGATCCCGCCACATGGGAAGGAAATTACATCGCGGCGAACGGCCACATCATCTATAGCGCTGGACGCTTCCTCTACTGGTATCAGGCTGGTCCCAAGGGGCGAACGCAGATTGGGCTGGCGCAATCTGCGGACGGACGGAAGTTCACGAAACTTCCTCATCCGGTCCTTGAAACGGGACCATACGGAAGCTGGGATGAAGTTTCCATAGGGGACCCGTACGTGATTCAGATTGGCGGCTATTATTACCTCTACTATCTGGGGCAGGACCGCGCACGGCGCCAAAGGCTCGGCGTAGCTCGTTCCCGCGACGGAATCGAGTGGACGAAACTGCGATCTAATCCGGTAATGGAAATCGGGGAACCGGGATCGTTCGATGAGCAGGGACTAGGCGAACCCGCTTTGTGGCAGTCGCACGGTTACTACTGGATGATTTACACGGGTCGCGACAGGCGGGAACGACGGCGCATGGGACTTGCTCGATCAATTGACGGGATTCGATGGGAGCGGCAGAATCTGGTCATCTCCGGCGAGGAGCCCTGGAACAGCCATGTCGTCTGCGACCCGACTGTCGAAGTGAAGGACAATCTGGTCCGGGTCTGGTTCGGCGGCGGCAATGCGGCTTCTCCGGATGAAAACCTCCACGGGCAAATCGGAGCAGGAATGTTATCGGCGGTTCACGTGAAGGGTGTTCGATGAGGATTGGCATTACCTGCTATCCCACCTATGGCGGCAGCGGCATCGTGGCGACAGAGCTCGGCTTAGAGCTGGCAAGCCGGGGGCACGAAATACACTTCATCAGTTATGCGCA
>JADGHK010000184.1 GCA_019686145.1 Bryobacteraceae bacterium
ACCACCCGCTGAATCACTTCCTTCATGTCGTAAGGCAGGTTGGACTCCGGCGGTACGATCGTGTCCAGCGCTTTGTCTTCCCGGTCCCAGGGATCCGTCGTAGGACGGCGAGGGGCATCGTCCCGGTTGTTCGAAGGGAGATACTCGAACAGCTCGCGGATCATCCGGAGGCAGTCCGCGTCATCGTGAGCCAGAAAGTGGGCGACGCCGCTGATCGAGTTGTGCGTCATACCGCCGCCCAGCTTCTCCTTCGTTACATCCTCGTGCGTTACTGTTTTAATCACGTCCGGACCGGTGACGAACATGTGGCTCGTGCGGTCCACCATGAAGACAAAGTCGGTAAGAGCGGGCGAATAGACGGCGCCTCCCGCGCAAGGGCCCATAATGGCGGAAATCTGCGGAACCACGCCGCTCGCCAGAGTGTTGCGCAGGAAGATATCGGCATAGCCGCCAAGCGACAAGACTCCTTCCTGGATCCGCGCCCCGCCGGAATCGTTCAATCCGATAATCGGAGCGCCATTCTTGAGGGCCAGGTCCATCACTTTGCAAATCTTTTGAGCGTTTGCTTCAGAAAGAGACCCGCCGAAAACCGTGAAGTCCTGAGCAAAGACGTAGACGAGGCGGCCATGAATCTGCCCGAAGCCGGTTACGAAGCCGTCTCCGTCCACCACCTGGTTTTCCATCCCAAAGTCGCGGCAGCGGTGGCGCACCAGCTTGTCGAGTTCCTCAAAGCTCCCTTCATCGAGCAGGAGGTCTATTCTTTCCCGGGCTGACAGCTTCCCTTCCTGATGCTGGCGCCGGCGGCGTTCCTCGCCCCCGCCCGCTTCCGCACGGGCATGGCGCCGCCTCACCTCTTCTAGCCTGTCGATGGACATGCCTCAATCATAGCCGTTCAACGAAACGTGCCGGGTCGGCTTTAGGGCGTTCCGCTGCCTTCGCCCAGTTGTAAAGTGACGGTTTTCGCCGCGTAAGGTGCTCGGCCGTACGTGGTCACACGAATGCCTGTTCCATCCTCCGTGAACTCGAATGTGCTGACAGGGACCCACCGCGCCGCGTCGTCCTGCCCTAGTACGCGTAATCGGGGATCCAGGAAGGGCTCTCGCGGGATCTCTTTCTTCGAAATCGAGGGCTGCCTGATTCCATTCGAAACATCAATCACAACCAGAACGGTTGCCCATCCATCTCGCTCCACAATTGCCAGGCGGCGGGAATCCTGGCTCCAGGCGATGTGAGGGACGTATGCATAGCGCACATGCTCCTTGTTCAGCCAGCCCTCGTTCATTGGCAGCAGGAACCAATAGCGGCGTGCTTCCCGATGCTTGTCTGGATAAAGAACAATGCCTCGGTCGTGGTGCGGGTGATTGGCGAATTGATCGCGTACGGCCCAGGTGTTCGAGGCGGGCGAAGTCAGGTCATATGCCACAAGAGAACCCCATGGTTCACCTTGCTGTCCGGTGTGCGGCGTCCGGTAGAAGTAAGCGACTGTCTTCCCGTCTGGCGAGAATGCAGCATCAAGGGCCCAGATCGTGTCGGCGATCTTCTTTGCCTTAACGTCGATGATCGTGATTGTATCCATGCGAGGATACTGCGTGTATGTCTTGCCGGCGACAACGATGTAGTCTTCTCCCAGGATCCTGAGATCCTCAACGGAAGCCGTACGGTTGTCGAGATCGATGGTGACAGCATGCCGGCCGCCAGTCGCGATCTCGACTCGAGGAACTCCCGCCTCCGGCGCAGTTTCCGCGACGCGGACCGATATGCTTCCCGCCTGCTTTTGCAGCTCCGCGGCCGCGAGCGTCTGGGCTATCAGGACCAGATGAAGCCATAGCGTGCACGCTCTCATAGAATCTCTCCTGTATCAGTAGATCCGTACTGCCTTGCGCCTTCCTATCTAGTTAGAGAAAGTACAGGCAGATACGAAGCTGCACGTACCGATTGTAGCTCCGATATCAACCGAGCTACTTGAGCAATAAAATTCAGTCGGGGCGTTATAACGCGTGTTCAAATAGTCACCGAGGACCCTGAAGTGGTGCGACAGTGTGCCGCTGACTAGCGAGGATCCCGGATCCAACTTGTCCGTACGGTAGTGAATTCGTGCCCGTTAGGTAACGTCATTTTCCTGATAGCAGCGTCAGGCATTCGTGCCGCACCTACGCAAAGCTCCTTAAGGTGGGCGTCACCCACCGGGCTTTCGTCGGTGGCGAGCAGGTTGGGAGCAGGCCGGGAGCAAGCCGACGGCGGTGTCGAGCAGATTTTCCTCAATGAAGGCTTTGCGGATCTGGCCTGCGGGCCTGCCAGGGAAACAGAACGTTGTGCGTCACGATGACGGCGACGTGGGCGATGAAGGCGTAGTTCCCTTGGCTCGGGCGGAATGCTTCGCCAGAACTGGTTGAATCCGGGAGATGGTAGCGGGGCATCGAATTCTTTCACATCGAAGAAGAGATCCGCTCCGCTGAACGTGAGCCGATAATCGGGCGTACTCGGCTTTCCTTGCATCGGCTGTCCGTGGGTCCAGCCGGGATAGCCCTGAGCGGTAAGATACGCTTCGAATAGCCGCTCAGACGCCGTGGTGGGATTGCCGAGATTAAAAAGGTCATTGTGTTCCGGTTACATCACCGGGTTCCCAGAATGGTCGTCAGGGTTCACCGTATCGTAGATCGCGCTGACGGTGTGAATCGCCTGAAGCAACCGTAGGGAATCGGCCTCTTTCACCATTGGAACCGCCTTCCCATGCAAGATCCAGTGTCTGTTAATCCGAGGCGGAACCTCACCCGAGAAATCGCTATAGGCGAAGAGTTTTCGCACGAAAGCTGCGATGGACTTCCATATCGCTGCTTCCATCCGATCCTCACCAGCCTCTTGGATGCGCTCATTGAAGAACTTGGCGAGTTGAGACTGCTTAAGCCGCGCGCCGTGCGCTTGCGTGATGGCCCCCTCTAATATGCATATTAGGCACGTCGTCGATACCAAGAACCGACCATCTTTGTGGCTGTCCACGCATTCCTTCAGCATCGGCCTCCACGGAGCCAGGTGTTCGCTTTCCATGATTTCCTGACAAAGCTTCGCAAAGTTTTCGCCGTCGTTGTAGCCGTAGAACTTTACGAACTCGGCATCCAGCTTATCGCTGTCCTGCAACTGAATGATTTTGGAAAGCTGCGGAAAGCTGAGGTTCATCGGATACGTCCAGCCGAGTTCGCCAAGGCGCTCAGCATGGAGATCCATTTGCCGATCCCACTCTTCCCAGACCTCGGCGACCCTCTTCATCTGGGTAACGGCCATTGCGACGTTTGCGCCCAAGTGGGCCGTTGATCGCTGAATCTCAGAGAACACCAACGATGAGAAATTCAATGCCGATGGCGAAAACCGGGCTACGGAATCGAGACTCCACGAAGCGGCACGAGACACAGACGGGCCTAGAGCGGAATTCAGTTGGCAAAATCTCTCCAGTTGTTGCACCGAGTCCAGAACATCAGACTGCTTCATTGCCGGGAGCACCGAACTCAACGATTTCGCGACGCCGATGCTCAGTTCCGCCAATTTGCTGATCTGGCTATTGTCGATTACGGATGGCGGGATCGTTCGAATGGCCTTCAGCTTCTCTGCTTGTAGCGATAAACCGACGGCTCGTAGCGTTTCGGTGGCTTCCAGCAAGCGGTGGTCCCACATGGACCTGATTCGCTTTGATTCTTCCGCTATCGAGTCAAGGTGCCTTTGCCAAACTGAACGACACCGATGAGCTACGACGGCAAGCTGGTTTTCAAGGAGTCGCTGTTGTTTCATGGCGTCTTCAGCAATCCGTAGCGGGCTGTTCAGGTGAGCATTGCGGGCGACCTCTAACCCTGAAAGCAAGTGCCGCTCCAGCGTTGATCGGTAGGCGTCGGATTGCCGAATCGTGTCCAAAATCTGCTTCTCAAATTCCAAACTGCTTCGTAACGCCTCATCAAGAACACCTGACCGCCGATCCACTGATCGCAACAGACGATCCTTCTTGTCCGCTTGGTCTATCGCTCTTTGAATCCACGGTTCGGGCTTTTGGGGTGCGCTTTCGGACGGTTCAACTTCGATGACAACCTTCATTTGCGAATCTGTTTCCCCGGTTTGGCCGTGCGGCTCGGGAGAGCCGCCGCTCTCCGTAACCGAATGGGAGGATTCGTCTTTACCCTCACTCGGTTCAGGGGTTAGGCCTTGCTCAGGCGTAGAACTCTCTTCCATGTCTATCGAGTCAACTCCTTCTCCAGTTCCTTCCGATGCCGCTGCACCAAATCCAAAAGCAACGCCGATACTGACGGCCTTCCAGCTCGTTCTTTAGCCCGTTGGAAAGCCACACGGTTCAGAAGTTCCCAAACGTCTGCGGGAGATTAATTCCGGTGGTCTTCCTCGGGGTTTTGGGTGGCGTCTTCGAATTCTGCTTTGTCACAACAGACACTTTAAGATGAGAAGTGGCAATTAACAATACCTTCGCCCCATGCCCGGTCATCCCGCTAAACTGTGGCTTATGATTGAGTCCGTCGATGGGTGTGGACGTGGGTGGATCATCGCTAAATCTGATTGGTGGCCGTCGAAAGAATCGGCGGTCTTCCGTGTCGTCACTACATTCGGAGATGTCTGCAATGAAACCGAAACATGCGCTGTCACTGTAGTGGACATCCCGATTGGATTGCCATCCGGCAATGATCTTCGGCTCTGCGGCTCGCTGGCCCATGAAGCCCTGAGTAGGGTTGGGGCAACAGCCTGTTCTTGACGCCAACCTGAACGATGATGGGGGCGACGACAGCGGAGATTTTTCAGGAACTTCACAGGCAAGCCAGAGGAAAGGGGGCGGGCATTCCCGTTTGGCGGATCGTGCCATTCTCCGGAAGCGTAGATGTACGCTATCTGGTGCGTCGTAGTACCCTCGACAGTCACGGTGAGGGGTCCGTAACCGCCACACGGACTGAGCGTTACCGAACCATTGTTATTCGGGCTGCTTGCGGAATTTACTATGAGAGAAGGCCCCGGTGTCGTAGCGTTGTCATAAAAGAAGTCAAAAAACCCGACAGGTAATTCTCCTTCAACCTCTCCGTACGCATTGTAAAAAACGTATGGGGGGGCAAACAAACACCAACAGCACGATTAGTAAGGGTAGCTTCTTCACTCGCACCCACTAAAGAGAGACCTTATCGAAGCGATTGAGCTCGTCTTGGCGAGATATTAAGATCGAGTACGTGTTGAGTCAAGGGGAAAAGTGACCAATGTAAGTTACTTGTGAGCTACTAAGGTGTGCTGGTATCAGTGTAACGAAGGTTACCGTCGGGCCGTTTTTGATTATTGGACGTAATATCCCGTGCGGTGGCGCACGGTTGCGTTCGGGAAACGCTGGCGGGCCGCCGGCGACAGATCGACCCGGACGCTGCGGAATGATCCGGCAGGAGCTTCCGGAACGCGGTATGTTAAGCGGTAGCGCACCCGAATGCGTTCCATTACGTCGCGAAACGTTTCGCCGGCTCGTTCCGCTTTCACGGCCTCTCCGCCCGTCTCTTCCGCGAGAAGGAATACGTCCGAGGGAGTGAAGTCCGGATTGGTGTATACGCCGTCAGGCGGCGGGACAGGCCGCTTGCCTTTGCCTACGACGATCGCATTGAAGACAATATCCAAGCCAAAGAGACGGCGCAGGACCGCGCTGTCGGGGATCTGGTAGTTCATCCCCAGGTTGTCGGTGACAATCAATATGGCGCGCCGCTCTTCTCCGCGCGGCGGCTCGCCGGGGGCAGTAAAATCCCGCATGTAGTCCGCGGCGCTCATGACCGCCGCGTTGATCGCGGTTCCGCTTCCGAGCGATTCATCCCAATCCGCCAGCTCAATCTGGCGTTCGATCAGCGACAGA
>JADGHK010000185.1 GCA_019686145.1 Bryobacteraceae bacterium
CGTCAAAGGACGGTTATCTAGAGCGCTCGGCAGACGGAATCCGAACTTGACAAGCGTTTCCTTTCGCGAACGGTCTCCGTGGTACATGCCTTGTAACTGCGGGACCGTTTGGTGGCTCTCGTCGATAAAGATGAGCGCGTCCTGCGGCAGATAGTCAAGAAGCGTAGGCGGAGGCTCACCGGGAAGGCGGCCGGAGAAGTGGCGCGAGTAATTCTCGATTCCATGACAGTAGCCAATCTGGCGAATCATCTCCAGATCGAACATGGTCCGCTGATAAAGCCGCTGCGCCTCGATCAGTTTCCCCTGCTTTTCGAGCTCCCCGCGCCACCATTGCAATTCGTTCTCGATGCTCCGTAGCGCCTGCTCCTTGGTTTCAGGCGACATTACATAGTGCGTCTTGGGGTAGATAGGCAAGCGGAGATACGTCTGGCGCACCTGACCGAGTAGCGGGTCAATCTGCGAGAGACTCTCAATCTCGTCACCCCATAGCTCGATGCGGTATGCATAGTCGTCGTAGGTGGGATAGACCTCGATGACGTCTCCGCGCACGCGAAACGTTCCGCGCCGGAAGTCCCCTTCATTCCGGTCGTAGAGAATCTCAACCAGACGCCGTACGATCTCTTCGCGGGAGATCTTCTGTCCCTTCTCGAGCATCAGCAGCATGCCGTAGTAGGCTTCGGGCGAGCCGAGGCCATAGATGCAGCTGACGCTCGCGACGATCACGCAATCACGCCGTTCAAAGAGCGAACGAGTCGCGGAAAGGCGCAGCTTGTCGAGCTCGTCGTTAATCGTCGCTTCCTTCTCGATGTATACGTCCCCGGACGGAATGTACGCTTCCGGCTGATAGTAATCGTAGTAGCTGACGAAATATTCGACTGCGTTTGTAGGGAAAAACGCTTTGAATTCGTGATAAAGCTGAGCGGCGAGAGTTTTGTTGTGCGCGAGAATCAGTGCAGGACGGCCGCAGGCTTCGATCACCTTGGCCATCGTGAACGTCTTTCCGGAACCCGTTACGCCGAGGAGTACCTGGTGATTTTCGCCGTCCTGGACGCCTCGCACCAGTTGCTCGATTGCCGACTCCTGATCGCCTTTGGGCTTGTAGTCGACACCTAATCGGAAGCCCATCTTCTTTTCAGTATAGAACGCAGCCTGATGGCTAAATCGTCAGGACGTTGCTGCTAACCGTCCTCGTTCGGCCTCCGCGTTGTATTCGCATCCGATCAGCGCGATCACGGCGAGCAAATACATCCAGACGATCAATGCGATGACCGCTCCGACGCTTCCGTAGAGGACGTTGTAGTTGGCGATGTTGCGGACATACCACGCGAAGGCCTGTGTCGCCACCAGCCAGAACGCGGTTGCCAGCAGCGCGCCCGGCCAGAGACGCCGCAAGGATTGCTTGCGGTCGACGCCAAAATAGTAAAGGAGCACTGTGACGAGAACTACAGTGCTTAGAGCGACCGCGGTCCTCATCACGTAGCTTACAATGTCGAGCCACCCGGCAAGTTCAGCCGATTCCGGGAGCAGGCCGAGCTCGTGAAATACGGATCGCTCCACGCGCTCACCCATAATGACCAGCGCCGCGGCCATCAGAGAGGGCACGATCCCGGAGATGACCAGCATCAGCGAATCGGCTCGTTTCCTGAAGAACGAGCGTCTATCGGGAATCCGGTAGGCAGCGTGGAAGCCTTCCATAAGGCTGAGCGTAGCGCCCGACGCAGCCCAGAGAGAAAGGATCCCGGCGCCGACCAGAAGGGCAGCGGGGCGTGTTCCTCCCAGCAGGAAGTTGTACATGATCAGTTGCTCCGTGCCCGGTGGCACAACCTCGAACAGGAAACTGGAGATTGCGTGGGAGACAGCCTGCGCGTTTGCCTGGACCAGAACGGTTGTCGTCGTGGTCAGCAGGGGGAAGAAGGACAGCAGCGAGGAATAGGCGGCAGCCTTGGCATAACCAAGGCAGCCATCCCGATAGGTAGCCCAGCAGGCACGCCCCAGCCTTCGCCAGAACTCCCGCCCGTATCCAGCCGTCCACTTTAGGAGCCTGACCGTGGTCAGTCTCCGCACGCCGCCTCCGGAACGGAAATAAGCTGCTCCAACGCCTCGGCCTCCTCGCGCTGGCGCCTGGCGTCCCAGCCCAAGAGGCTGCCCATCAGCTGCGCATACGGAGCGAGCGACTCGGCTGTCCACCGGTGCTCGTAGCCCAGGTAGCTCGATATCAGCAGGGCATCCGTGAGCCGCTGCGCCATCTCACTGTTCACCGCCTGCCGAACGGCCGCCTCGGGCGTCTGCGGTATCGGAGTTCGCGGCAGCGGCGTTTGCGCAGTGACGTGAACGGAAGTCAATGCCGGAGCGATTTCCTTTGTCACGAGGTCGGCCGCTTCCTCGCTCATCGAGCGGTACGTCGTATACTTCCCTCCGGCGATATGCAGGATTCCTTCGGGCGAATTCCAGATACGGTGTTCGCGGCTGGTGCTCGTGGCGGAATCGGATTCATCGCGCACGAGCGGTCGTAGCGAACTGTAGGAGGAGATTGGTTGAAGGTTCCGGGCGTCCGGATAGAGACGGCGGATGATGTTCAGGAGATAGCTGATTTCGTCCGGTGAAATGCGCACGTCATCGGGCGAGCCCGTATGGTCGACGTCTGTAGTGCCGACGAGCGTTAATTGCCGGTGTGTGCCCCACGGGATCAGGAAAATAATCCGCCCTTGCTCATCGAAATGAGCGATTGCGTGGTCGCTTGAGCCAATGCGCGGAAAAATGAGGTGCGAGCCCCGCACGAGACGTAGCGGGCCGGATTCGGCCCAAGGTCCTCGCGCGTCCACCAGCTTTCGCGCGCGCGTCTCGAAGCGCTCGCCGGATAGCGTATCGCGAAGAGTAATCTTCCAGACGCCGTTGTCGCGAACCCGCTCCTCCGATTCCACGTAGTTCACCGCCACGCCTCCGTTGCCCACCGCCTCGAAGATGTTCTCGAGCACAAAACGGGCGGAATGAACGGCGCAGTCGAAAAAGAGGGCGCCTGCCACCAGTCCCTTGGAAGAGATTCGGGGCTCCAGCACCAGCACCTCGTCTCGCGATAAGCGGCGATGCCGGGCGATGTTTCGAGCGCCGGCCAAAGCATCGTACAGCCATAAACCGGTCCCGTAGAAGAACGACGAGAACCAGTCGAACATGGGGATCAGGAACGGCAAGGGCCGGACGAGATGAGGCGCGATTTCGAGTAGCGTCGAGCGTTCGCGCAGCGCTTCCCGAACGAGGCGGAACTCCAGATACTTCAGGTAACGCAACCCGCCGTGAATGAGCTGCGAATTCTTCCCGCTGGTTCCTGAAGCGAAGTGATGTTTCTCAACGAGGGCCGCCTTGAGCGCGACACCTGCACATTTTGACCGGAGAGTGAGATCCCGCAGTACCCCAGCGCCATTGATCCCGCCGCCGAGGATCAAAACGTCGAACGTTTCCTGGCGTAAGCGATTCAGGCCCTGGCTGCGCGTCTCCCGGGTAACGGGGTGACTCATTCTCTTTCTATGATAGTTGCCGGGCCAGACCGTTTGCCTTCCATCCCCGCCGGACCCTTCCGCCCGCGAAATGCGAGCAGCAGGATCAGCGCGACGCTCGCTACCGCCAGTGCCCGGCCAACGGCATTCTCGAGTGGCAATTCGAACTCCAGGCGGATCTCATGATCGCCGGGCGGAGCTTCGATGAGCAGGAAGTTTGAGACCGGGTCCTGATGAATGCGCAAGCGGGTGGTTCCGCTATAGGCTCGCCATGCGGGATCGAATGATTCCTGCACCAGGATCGCCTGCCCGGGTTCCAGACTCACTCGGAGGCGCATCCGGTTGGGGGGATCTTGCGAGAGCGCGACGCGGCGATCCGGTCCCCTCTCGATTGCATCGATGTATGCCCGGAGACTCGGCAGGCAGTCGAGCGATTGAATGGGCGGAAGTGAGAGAATGCGGGTTGCCTCGACGACGCGGGCCCTTTCCGGGAAGCGGCGCGGGACTCGATAGATCCGGTTGCCTGCATTGTCGTCGAAAATCTTTTCGAGCAGGCCTTCAAACTTCTTCGGGTGCACGTAATCGTTCCAGATCTCTTCCGATTCAGGATCGAACACGACCACGGCATCGGCGCCAAGGGCCTGCAGCCACAGGATGCTCAGCTCGGGGTCGGCGCCGCGGGTAATCTCCCACTCGGGAAGAACGAGCGCTTGATTCAATAAGCCCTGCTGCGACCCTCCACCGACCTGCTTGACGTCGTGCCATGCGTTAAACCAGAGGCGGATCGAACCGGCGGCGTGAATTCGGGATTCGGGCATGTGGCGTGACAGCCAGTCGGCGATCTTGTACTCAATCCGCAGATCCGGCCGGAAGTTGAGCGGGAACAGCGTCCACGCATGCCGGAGGTATTGCCGGGAATCGGCGAAGGCCGCCAGCAGCAGCAGAATCACGGCCGTTTTCGAAATCCACGGACGGTTGCGGAGCCACAGGGGGCCGATGCGGTTTGGGTTTTTCCAGATCCATCGCGCGGCGAGCGCGCCAGCCAGGATCATCGTGAGATCGAGTTCAGGCACCAGCCGGTGCGGTTCGCCGATCACCCGGAATCCGAAGTATGCCTTCCCAAGCACGTTCAGCGCAAAGAACAGCAGCGAGCCGCAAACGAAGGCGCCCCACGCTCTCTGAGGCTTTCCGCGGACATAAGTCCACGTAACGCCGCCGAACAGAATCGCCACAAGAGCGGCGAGAGCGATTGACCAGGAGTTGCCCTTCTCCGCAACCAGCCTCATGTTTTGCAGCGTGATGCGCACGTAGGAAGGAGTCAGCCAGAAGGAGGTCAGGCCATAGGCCAAAGCGGCGATCGATGCAGCGCGCAGCCAGATCCGGTGATCCTGCAACGCTACCCATAGAGACCAGCAGAGCAGCGGGAAGAAAATGACGAGGGCGGTCGCGCCGTAGAAGTTGTTGGAGACAACGAGCGCGCTGCCGGCAGCGGCCGCGAGGAGCATGTAGAGCCGTCCCCGCTGGAGCCCCTGCCAGGCGGCGGCGAGCGCGATCGGGATCAGCGCGAAGGACGACATATGCGGTCCTTCTCCATACTTCATGAGGACATGGAGACGCATCGGCGCGAGATGTGAGGAAACGGCATCGCCTCGAAACTCGGGGAGAAACCAGAAGGAGGGAGAGATCAAGGCAGCAGCCGCGGCGCACAGCCATGCCGCCCGGCGAGAGCCGGAGCCGGACCGGACAAGCAGATAGACCCCCGCAATGCCAACGCAGTAGAAGAAAGCGGTGTACAGATGATAGGCGCGCGCCGGCACGACGTTCGGTATCAAGGTCAGCAAAGCCGTACCCACCCGCAGCGCCGGCGGATAGATATAGTCGAAGCGCGTGCCGCAATACCATACGGGCTGCCACCCGTTGAGGTTCCAGTGCTGCCGGAGCATCCTTGCGTCGGCAATAAAGGTGCTCTCGATGGAGCTCCAGTTGTCCAGGTACTTGAGCCGGAAGAGGGGCCAGATGAGGGTTACTGTCAGGAGGAAGATCGCGCTTGCGTCAATGATCCAGGTCCTGCGGGAGCTCATGGCCTCGCGCGCCGGCTTTCGAGAGCGGCTTCACCCGTATAGCGGCGGCGAAGGCTTTCAAATTGACGCTGCCGCAAAATTCCGGCCGAGTGGAGCAGGTAGCGCGCCAGAAGCCAGAGGATGGAGAGCCCGTAAACCGTGCTTTGGAAGAAAGACGCGGAGGAGGCTTGCGGGAAGTATCGGGTCGGAACGGGAACTTCGGCAATTCGCATGTTCACCTCGACAAATTGCGCAATGATCTCCTGGTCAAAGATAAAGTTGTCGGAGTTCATCTC
>JADGHK010000186.1 GCA_019686145.1 Bryobacteraceae bacterium
GCGCAAACCGCGATCGCAATCGCCGCGGCCCTAAGTTGAGCTCTCACTTGCGATCTCCCAAGCCGCTCCGGATGCGAGCGCTCAACTCAGCGAGGGGCATGTGAATCGCCTCAACCGCCGATGGCCGTCCCGCCGCATCGACCACCCCCTCGGTAACTGCCACACGATGGGCCATTAAGTCGCCATTGCCGTCCGTTTCCACGCGGAAAAGCCCCTGCGAGAGGCCGATCACGTGGGTCAAGCCGCTGCGGGATCGCCACAGGAAGAGGACATACTCTTTGCCGTTCGATAGCGTCGGCGCCCCCGAGAAGTGCTGCCGAAAGCCGCCGCTGGCGCCTCCCGGGATGACAACCTCTCCGGCCGTGTCCATCGAGCCTTTCCAGTTCTCGAGGATCTGGAGACGGACGTGGGTGTAGATGACAGGGCCTCTTGGCGCGGTATAAGTGCCGGTGACGCGGGCTCGAACGATATTGGTCGAGCGGGCGATCATGTCCTCAAGGGAAAGGCGCTCAAGGGTCGCCGGCAGCAGCGGCAGACCGCTGAGCAGTAGGAGACAGGCCCACAGACGGCTCATAAGGGAAGATACCGCGATTTGTGAAGCAACCAGGCGGCCATTCCAGAGCGCTTTCACAGATCAGATTCTTAGTGTAACCAAATCTACAAAATCCTGAGTTGGAGAGACACGCCTGTGTCCACTTCCTGCCACACCTGCCCCCCTGGGGCTCAGGAGGACCCACCGCCGGGGGATTGGTCCTGAACGATCAATACAGGCGCCCCGACGTCATGTCGCACGCCGTTAATTGTCGTGCCGAATACCAGGTCTTTCAATCCCTTGTGCCCGTGCGCGCCCATGATGACGAGATCCGGCCGGATCTCGCGAGCGTAGTCGACGATCGCCGATTTGGGGTCCCGCGAGTGACGGATGGTGAGTTCCGCATCGATCCCCTGACTCTTCAGCCAGGCAAGAATGTCCCTGAAATACTCCTCGCCCGCTTCGATTTCCGCCGTGGAGGACAGGTGGCCGTACACCTGGCTCGTGACGCCTTCTTCAATATGAAGGAGATAGAGGTGCGCCCCGTGCAGTTTGGCCATTGTCGTGGCGTGCGCGAGCGCGTCCCGGTCCCGATCCGTGTGGTCGAGCGGCACGAGAATCTTCCGGTATGCGGGCGTCTCGACAGTGGCTGCGATTCCGGGCATCGGTGCAACCTGACCGCGCCTCCGCCGCCGGAGCCAGGACGGCAGGACAGGTTCAAAGGAGATCCACAGCAGAAGGAGCAGGAGACCGGCAATGAGCGGCACGGCGATTGTCGCGACCAGCCAGCGCCAGGGTCCGGCCGCTTCCAGCCACTCCAACACGGTCGTGTAAACGAGCCAGCAGTTCAGGCCGACAATGACCGAGGCGGCAATCCAGGAGAGCAGCCGAACCCAGCCCGGATTCGCGAACTCACCCATGCGGCGCCGATCGCTTGTGAACTGAATCAGCGGGATCACGGCGAACGGCAGCTGGAGGCTCAGCAGGACCTGGCTGAAGATCAAAAGGTCGTAGGTCCCTTGCTCGCCCACCGTCAGAATGGTCAGGACCGCCGGCGTAATGGCGACCATCCGGGTAATCAGGCGCCGCAACCACGGGCGAACTCGAAAGTTGAGGAAGCCCTCCATGACGATCTGTCCCGCCATAGTCCCGGTGACGGTGGACGACTGGCCGGCGCAGAGCAGCGCGATCGCGAACGAAATGCTGGCCAAGGTGGTGCCGAGGAGCGGGGCCAGCAGCAGATGCGCCTGTTGAATTTCTGTGACCACAATGCCGCGTTTGAAAAACACGGACGCTGAGAGAATCAGGATTGCCGCATTTACCAGGAGCGCGCCGTTCAACGCAATGACAGAATCGATCAGGTTATAGCGGCAGGCAGCGCGCTTTGATGCGGTGTCGCGGGCGATGTGGCGGGTCTGAACCAGCGCGGAGTGCAGGTAGAGATTGTGTGGCATGACCGTCGCGCCGAGAATTCCAATGGCCACGTACAGGCTCTCGGAATCGATTCTCGGAATCAGGCCGGTCGCAACCGCGGCCGGATCGGGCCGGGCCAGCACAATCTCTATGAGGAAACACACGCCGATGATCGCCACGAGAGAGAGAATGAAGGCCTCGATGAAGCGGATCCCGAACCGGGTGAACCAGAGGACAAGCAGGGTATCGGCAGTCGTCAGAATGACCCCAACCAGCAGGGGTATGTTGAACAGCAGATTCAGACCAATTGCCGCGCCGAGAACTTCCGCCAGGTCAGTAGCGGCGATGGCGATCTCGCAAAGTATCCAGAGGACCCAGGATACGGGCTTGGGATAAGCTTCCCGGCAGGCCTGGGCCAGATCCCTTCCATGGACGATGCCCAGGCGGGCGCTCAAGGTCTGGAGGAGGATGGCCATGAGGTTGGACATCACCAGAACCCAGAGCAGCTTGTATCCAAACCTTGCGCCGCCTTCGAGGTCCGTAGCCCAGTTACCGGGATCCATGTAGCCGACGCTTACGAGGTAGGCCGGACCGACAAAGGCGAAGATCCGCCGCCAGAGCGAAGGGCTGCTCGTGGGAACTGAGGCGTGAACCTCCGGAAGCGATGGGTACGTTCCCTTCGGCGGATCTGATGTAAGCATAGATTTCGTCCTGTAAGTTAACTACAGTTTAGATCTGTAGTATGGCGGTAGCGCAACTATTCGTCAAGCATCCCCTTATCCTCCTGACGCAGATTCACCTAAAGTAGGATCGCGCAGATTTACCTGGAGTTGGACCCTGAGCAGGGAGGATTGCTTTCACTGTGCTGCTGGGGATGGCAATCCTTGCTCAAGCAGCAGCGCCGGAGCGGTGCAGCTTCACGGACTGCTTGCGGAAATCCAGCACAAACAGTGCAGCGCCTGAAAGCACCGCCAGAAGGGTGAGCACTCCGCCGAGTCTTACCGATAGAGGCGCGTAGACGAGCTCGATCCGGTGCTGGCCCTTGCCGGCGACGACACCGCGAAGAGCTACATCGACCTCCCAAACGGTCTGGGGGCGCCCGTCGACCGTCGCTTTCCAGCCGGGAAACCATGTATCCGAAAGGATCACCATCCCCCGGCAGGCCATGTTTGCATCGATGACGACGCGGTTCGGCTCCATCGTGACCACCGTGATCGTGTCTTGCCCGCCGCACTGTTCCAGTTGAGGAGAGCTGCCCGCCATGACTGCTTGTTTCCGGAGATCGACCTCCGGGAGAAGCACGGTTCGAGAAGCCTCGGCCTGGGTTTTCACGCCGATGACCTCATGAACGCTCCAAACCCGGGGATAGGCGCTGGTGTTCAAGTAGACGTTGACGCCCTCCTGGCCGCTGAAAATCAGTTGGTGATCAGGCGATTGCGGCTGTTTTCTCACGAAGTACCTGATGCCTAGCAGGTTCAAAATCTTCGGATGGCCCAAATCGAGGCGGAGCAGATTCTCAGTGACGCTCGCCAGATAGCCTCTGTAGGTGGGGATGGCGTGCCAGTCCCCGAAGTTGTACGGGATGACGCTGTCGTCGACATCGACCCGCGCCATCCCTTGCGCGCGCAGAAACTCTGCGACGTCGGTGTACTGCCGCAACGGCGCGAGGAAGACATTGCGGGACTTATCGGCGCGATGAGGCAGGTGAGCTGTCGACACATTGCTCACCTCGACCAGCATGAGGCCCGTGGCGAGGAGGATCAAGGTTGCGGGCGCGATGGTCGAGTGCCGCCACGCATAGAGCAAACTGCTGAAAACAAGGGCGAGGAAGCCGGTCACAATCACTCTTTGGTCCCCGAAGTGATCCGGCCCTCGCACGATCGCCAGGCCGGAACACAGCACCAGCACGATCGCGCCGAAAACGCAGGTGACCAGAGTAAGCCGCCGAGGCCAGACGCCAGACGGGCGAGCGCGGAACTGGTCCGCTCCGAACGCCGCCAGCACAGCCACGGCGAGATTCAGAAGGAAGACTGCCGTGGAAGGATTGCGCGCCTTCTCAACCATTGGCACGAGCGAATAGAGAACGCCGTGAAACAGGCTGAGATCGCCGAGGGCCAGAAGCAGGCCGGCGGCGCCCATGGCAGTGAAAAGCCGGACGCGGAAATCGGCCCAGAGCAGGGAAGTGCCGAGTGCCGCGAGCGCCAGGCCAATCAGCCCACAAAATCCGACCGTGTGCTGCTGCCACTGCGGAATCACCAGTCCAAACAGGGAGGTGGGAGGCATCGAGTAGTGGCGGTGCACGGAGTAGGGAACTTTCTCGTTCCACGAAACGGGGGTGTCGGCACCCACCCAGCGTTTCGCAAGTTTGCCGTACTCACGGGCGGGAAGGATCTGGAACGCGCCAGCAAGAAACGTAAAGAGCGCTGCGAGCGCGGCAAGCATCGCCACGTGGCGGCGACGCGACGAAAACCATGAAGTAAAACTCGAATAAGTTCCTGTATCACGTTGTTTCTCTGAATCTTGTGTCAGGATCGACCAGATCCAGATGGCGGCCGCCACGAGGGTCACAAAGATCGGCACCTGATGGTGGCCCGCAAGCCAGGCGAAGCCGAGAAAGACGCCAGACAGGACCGCGCTTGAAAGCGGCATCCGGCCGCTGAGCGCCCGCAGTTGAAAGAGGAATACCAGCGGAGCCCACAGAGCGCCGTTGAGCATTTGCGGCCAGCCGGTTGTGCCCATATAGCCGGAAAGGGCAAACAGGAGTCCCCCGAACATCGAGGAGAGTCTTGACAGTTTCAGGTCGCGGCACAGCCAGTAGCAAAACACGGCCGCCATCCAGTGCATGAAGACGTAGTACCAGTGCAGGTAGCCGAACTTGAGCGAGCCGTCGCGCAGCGGGAGAAGGAACAGGAGCCAGTTGAACGGATAGACGGCGCCCGGCTGCGCCTGTCCGACGAGGGGTTGTCCCGCCCAATGATAGGGATCCCAGAGCGGGAACCTTCCTGCATGCCACTCTGCGGCCTGAAACTGCATCCACGGAAGAACCTGATATGCCAGGTCCGGGCTCTCGAGCCAGGTGTACTGATTGGTCAGCACAAGCTTCCAGAAGAAGCAGGTGCAGACCAGCGCCAGGAGCAGGGGATCGAGAACCCCTCCGATTAGAAACCGCTTGGAAAGGGACGGGCCCCCTGGTCGATTGCGATCACACTGGTGCATTTCAGCCACCGGCATCAGGGATCATCATACCGAAAAGAGCTTGCGAGACAAACAGATGCGGTTTGGAGCGAAAGTTGCACGCAGAATGTAACGGAGTTGAACCGAATGACACGCGGGGCTATTTGGCTTCTGATCCTGGCCTCGGCTGTAACGGCCCCTGGGCAAGTCGACACGCCATCCGGCGAAGACGAGCCGGGCCGCGGAGTCGCACGGATCAGTGTGATCAACGGGGACGTGTCAATTCGGAGGGGAGATTCCGGCGATTGGATCGCTGCCGCTGTGAATGCGCCGCTTATCGTCGAAGACCGCGTCCACTGCGGTCCCGGCTCGAGAGCGGAAGTGCAGTTCGACTGGGCGAATATGATCCGCCTCGGCAGCGACACAGAGATTCAGTTAAGCGAGCTGGAATATCGCCGCTATCAAGTGCAGCTCGCGTCCGGAACGGTGACGTACCGGGTTCTGCGCGAGAGCGATGCGCAGGCCGAGATCAATACTCCGAGCGTTTCGGTCCGGCCCGTGCGCGAAGGCTCGTATCGAATTTCGGTGCGTCCGGACGGGTCTTCGGAAATCACGGTTCGTTCGGGCGAAGCTGAGATCTTTACGCCGCGAGGGGCGGAGACGCTACGTGCCGGCCAAACGATGCTGGCCCGTGGAGCATACTCGGACCCGGAATACCAGATT
>JADGHK010000187.1 GCA_019686145.1 Bryobacteraceae bacterium
CCGGATACTCACGGGAGCTTCCCGGCCGGTTTGTTCACCGACACCGGCTCTCTCACATCCCTGCCCGACCTTCGTCCTCTCGGGCAGCTTCATGACAGCTTCATTGTCGCCGCCGGCCGCGATGGACTTTGGATCATCGACCAGCACGTCGCCCATGAGCGTATTCTGTTTGAGAAGGTCTTGCGGGAAAGGGCCGCCGGAAGAGCCGAGACGCAACGCCTGCTCATGCCCATCCTCGTCGAACTCACTCCAGGCCAGCAGGTTGAGTACGCCCGTATCGCCACGGAGCTGAACGCGATCGGGTTCGAGTCCGAGCCCTTCGGCACGCGGACAATCGCCGTAAAAGCGGTGCCTGCGGGAGTTGCCTTGAGCGACGTGGAAAAGCTGATTTACGAGATCCTGGAGATCGGGGAGGGGGAGCTCCGCAAACTCACGCTCGATGATCTGCGCCGCGGACTCGCTGCTACCATCGCGTGCCGCGCGGCGATCAAGATCAACACGCCGCTCGACGCGGCCAAAATGCAATACCTTCTCGATGCGCTCTCAAAGACGGATAACCCGATGAGCTGCCCACACGGGCGTCCGATTGCGCTGCGGTACGGCACAAGAGATATCCTCCGCGCCTTCCACAGAATCTAGCTTCACGCAAGCTACCGCGTGACTTCGGACTTCCTGCGGATGCCTCCGAGCTGCGCTTCTTCGAGCCGTTTCGTTTCCTGCCAGGTGTAGATCATGCGGTGAGCCACCGTCAGGTTGCCGAGTACGGCAATCACCCACAGCACCGGAGCCATGCGGTTGAAGAGCGCCCCGATAATGAGCAGAACCACGCGTTCCGGCCGCTCCATAAAGCCGACCTTGCAGCTCGGGATGGTATTCTCCGCCCTGGCCCGCGTGTAGCTGATCATGACGGAGGCGGTCATTACCACCGCAGTCAGGACCACGTAGAAATTGCGCCCGATGGAGGCGTAGTAGACCAACAGCCCCATCAGCAGGCCGAGGTCCGAGTAGCGGTCGAGGACGGAATCGAAGAAGCCTCCGAAGCGGGTGACCTGATTGGTTTCTCTGGCGACGCGGCCGTCAATCATGTCGAAGATGGCCGCGCCGGTAATGACAAGGCCAGCCTCGAAAAAGCGGCCGACGCCGAGCAGCACCGCTGCTCCGACGTTGATGACCAGGCCAATGAACGTGAGGAAGTTCGGGTGGATGCGCGATAAGGCCAGCGCACGAACGATCAGTTGAATGATCTTGTTACAGCCCCAGCCAATGGCTCGCGTGATCGTCATGGACGTACTGTATGCCCGAACTTCGCTCGAAGGTCAAGCTCCGTCATGGATGGTGGTGAGGCGAAGGATTTCGAGCTCCCGTACTCCACCTGGAATCTGGATTTTAACCTCATCACCTACTTGTTTGCCAAGCAATCCTTTGCCAAGCGGAGAGCTTGTGGAAATCAATCCCTTGGAGGCGTCCGCTTCATCGCTGGTCACCAGCTTGAACGTGAACTCCTCGTCCTTCTTGAGATCCAGGACCACAACCTCCGATCCCAGTCCAACGCGGTCCCGCGGGATCTTCGAAATGTCAACCATGGACAGTTCGCTCAGCCGTTTCTTCAACTGAGCGAGACGAGCATCAACGAAACGCTGCCGTTCCTTGGCGGCATGGAATTCGGCATTTTCGCGGAGATCTCCGTGCGCCCGCGCCTTCAGGATCTCCTTCGGCAGCTCGTTGCGCAGTTCGTACTCCAGTGCTGCGATTTCGTCTTGCAGTTTCTTCTTAAGGTCTTCCATTGCTGGAAAAGAACACTCCGTTCCGATTATAAATCAGGCTTAAGGCTCTCTCTGCCTCCTGAACCTAAGGACGTACCAGTAAGTCGACTGTCCGGGACATGCTGCCCGCTGAAATTTGAAAGGTTTGCGTTCCGTTCAATGTCCCGGTTCGAATTTGAAGACGATAGGTTCCAGGAACTCCCGGATACGCTTCGACTCCGAGTACCACGCCTCCGCCCTGGACCGAACTCGCCAGCGGCTGCGCCCGCGTGACCGGAATCCCCGAAGCGTCCGTGAGGCGAAACCAGATGGACTGCAGGGTGGACGGCGGAACTGCCTCGTCCGGCGCCGAGAGGATCGTGATGTGGCGGACCTCCCCGGAGGGAACCCCCAGCCAGTAGGGAAGCCGCGTATCAACCAGCGAATACCTTGAGCGGATCAATATGTACCCTTGATACTCTCCGGGGCTTAGCGAATTTGCATTCCAATGGAGCGAGAGACCTGTGGATTGCCCCGGTTGCAGCTCTACCTCATTGGATGCCAGCACGGGCGCCGAGGCTCCGCTGATTGGGACGACATAGAGTCGAAACGAGTCGGTCCTCGGTCCGACGTTTGTGATTGTGAAGTCCTTGGAGACGCTGGCCGTCCCCGAAGCCACGCCAAAGCTGAGAGTCACAGGGGACACCGTTGTGATGCTTCGTAGCGACGCCAGCAGGTGAGCCGTGCCCGAGCCGGCCTGCATCACTGGGGGCGGAACCGTAGCCCCAAAGAAGGGAAGGCGGGAACTGTTGATGAGCAGGGACCGGTACTGCTCCTGGCTCAGTCCGGGCCGCGCTGCTTTCAGAAGGGCCGCCGCGCCGGCCACCAGGGGCGCCGAGAGGCTGGTGCCGGAAGCGACTATGTAGCCGTTCGGCACGGCCGTGTAAATCGAGGTGCCCGGGGCGACGATTTCGGGCTTGATGGAAGAGTCAATGCTCGGCCCGCGGCTGGAGCTCGACGTGAGGCGGTTGGGGTTTGCCGGGAGGGATTGAATCGAGAAATCGAGGTACGCGACAACCGGAGACTGTTTCATGCGCGCTTTCAGGTCGAGTCCGTCTGCGTAGCTGATCATGGCAGCGGGAAGCGTGGACGATCCGCTGTCGATTCCGCCCATCGGGTCAGGATCCGGCCGTGTTGCGTCCGAGTAGATGACGGCTCCGACGGCGCCGGCAGCCTGAGCCAGATTCAACTTCTGCTCGAAAAGGCAGTTGCCGCGCAGAATCAGGGCGATTCTGCCACTCAGGCTTCCGGCAGGCAACGGGGAGCAGACGAGCCCGGTCGGATCAAGCTCGGCCGCATCACGAACCGGAGCGCTGAGACTTGTCCTGCTTCCCGTACCGGGCTGCGATATATAACGAGGTCCTCCCTCGATCACAACGCTGGTGGAGAAGATCCGGGAGTTTCTCATGTTGCCGACGGCGATCGCCGAGGGTGCCGTGGCTGGTGAACCGATTGTGTTGGGATCCGGCCCGTCATTCCCTGCAGCGACGGCGACAATCACTCCAGCTGCAGCTGCACGCTCGATCGCTGAGACCAGGACGTCTTCTTCCAGGCGGTTCGCCAACGAAGTTCCCAGACTGAGATTGATCACATCCATGCCATCGTTCACGGCGTCGTCCAATCCCTGGAGCACGAGGGAAATCGACCCGTTCCGTCCTTCGGGAAGCACCTTATACGACCCGAGCCAGGCCTTCGGCGCGACACCCGTAATCCTGCCCGCCGGGCCATTCACAGGGTTTCCCGCTGCTGCCATGGCGACCGCCGTTCCATGTCCTTCTGTATCCTGAGCCGAAACATTGCTGGGACCGTAAGCACGGGCGACGATAACTTTGCCATTGGTGTACTGGAGGTCGGATTCACGATTCGCTCGGGGGAATCCTTCCGGGGGAGAGAGGCCGGAGTTCTGAAAGCCCGGATGCGCCACATCGATCCCGGTGTCGAGAATAGCAATTTTGACGCCGGCCCCCGCGCGATCCTCGCCGCCGATGAGCTGCCAGAACTCCGGAGCGGCGATGAGCGGCGCGGCATAGTCGAGATAGGCCTTCACCCGGCGGTCTGGCTGCACCCTCCGGACACCGGGCAAGGCGCGCAGGCGGGCAAGCTCGAGGTCCGGGTCCGACCCAGCCGGCGCTCGCACGATCAGGGCGTTCGCAACCGTAGAGACCGAGGCCAGCACCTCCGCCCGCTGCTCTTCCAGCATTGTGCGGATACGGCGCTGCTCATCCTGAACTCGTGCCGCCCGGGCCGGCTCTTTCGTCCCCGATATGGTAAGGGCCGGCTCTTCGCTCAGCTCCAGGATGTACTGGCCGGGGATCACTTGGGCCGCAGCCGCGACGGTCCCAAGCAGCAGGGCTAGGACGAGCGACAGCAACTGTTTCATACAGTTTGGGCGGATCCTCGCCCCAAGCCGGCTGCTCTGGCGAAAACGCCTCGCAGTATGCAGACTACAGCCAAGCCGCGGAAGGCGGTCATAATCGCCAGATCCCTCGATCCCAGTTTAGAAGATCCAGCGGCCGGACCCCCGCTATTGAACAGGTAAATTGAATGGCCGCGAGCTTACGCCTTCCGACGTGATAACCACCGACTGGATGCCTGCCGGAGTATCCTCCGGAACCACAACATTGATCTGGTGCACGCCGACCAGTCCAGGGGCCAAGCCCGCAAAGGTTACGTTCGCCGGACGGCCGCCGATCGTAACCTCAATTGGATTTTTCACGGTGGCGAAAGGCTCACTCGGACTTGGTTCTCCGGTCGGCGGCTGGTTGTCTACCGGTCCTGCTCCGTTCGCAAACAGGAGCACCACTTCTCCCCGCCGCGCGGGATTGTCAGTGCCGATTAACCGGTACTGTGTATCGAGAGCCGCCGCGTAGATACGGTTCGTTCCAGGCTCCTGATATTGGAAGCCGCCTGGGGCGGAATTGGAAAGCGGGACGTCGTAGGCCTCGCTTGAAATGCCGGACACAGTAACCCACATTTTCGCGCTGCTCTCGCCCTGGAGTTCCCACGGAATCTGAACATTGATCTGCCCGTCGCTGACGAAGTGCAGCCGTCCCGGCGCGGAGACCCTCTCCGATTCAAAGCTCACGCTAACTCCCGCGAGCGAGAATGGCAGGTACGGCGTCTGAAAGACGGCGAATGTGTCCGACAGAGCCACTCCGAAGATGGAAGCATAAGAGCCGGGAGCCAGGCGATCGGCTTGCCCGCTTGCTGCATTTGTAACTCCAGAATCTAAAATGATAGGCGGGAACTTGGCGACGCCAAGGAAGATCGCGGAGTCAAGTCCGGAGACCTCGGCTTGAAACGCGTATTCTCCCGGTTGTGCGCCAAGCTCAACGTACGCCTCTGAGATTCCATATTCGTCGGTTTGACTCAAGTCCCCACCCTCTGGACTGGAAACCTGGACAATTCCGCCTCCCGACAGCGCCCGCCAAAGCACCCGGGCGTTAGCGACGGGCACGCCATAACGATCGATGACCTTCAGACTGAGCGGAGAAGGGAAAGGTAAGGCGATAACCCAGGTGAAATCATAGTTGCGCAGCGGGATGATGTTGTAAGGAATGCCGTCTCCGACCACGTACAAATAAGGAATTCGGAGTGGCACAGCTCCGCCTGTCACTTCCAGGTAGCCCTCGTAACTGCCCGGCTGCGGCCGCGATCCTTCCAGGGCTACCGTAATCGGTTCGGATGTGCTGCCTGGCGGCAGGGTCAAACTGCCTTGGCTCACCGTTACTTGCGCATTCGGATCGCTGTCACGCGGCACCACCCGGATTTGGATACTCACCGGCTGATCGCTCGAGTTGTAAAACCGGAGCGTCTTTGAAGGGAGCGTGGATTGATTGGCGCTGATGGCGCCAAAGGAGAGGACTGAGGGCTCAGCCGTGAGATTCGTACGAAGTGCCCGCTCGACGTCCAGCTTCCCGGCGCCCATCGCCGTGACACGCGCAATCTGGTCCGGAAAATCGGTATCTCTCACATCGCTCGAGGCTGTATTGACGACGGCCGATTTCAGTTGAGCG
>JADGHK010000188.1 GCA_019686145.1 Bryobacteraceae bacterium
TTCGCGAATGGCAGTGCTTCGGGTGGAAGCTTCATGCCCAGCATCGCGTCTGCATCTGGTAACTCCGCCTTCAGCCAGGCAAGATCATTCGCCCCGCATCGAATGATCCAATCCCCGCCCAATCTCGAGCGCAGCACGGGCTCGTAGATTGACCACGAGGGATCGTAGATAACAAGCTTCATGTCTGGCAGGCTATAACGCGCTGCCCGGCAATTGCAAGTTTTTTGAAATGTCAGTTAGCGCAGTTTCCGTTCACGCCGTTGAAAAGAAAAGGGGAGCGCAAGGCTCCCCGCAATCCCGCGATTCACTACCAGCGAAGCCGGAGCCCTGCTTGCATCGTCCGAGGGCCTCCAATCGTGCTGCTGATCACTCCGGCTGTGCCGGGTCCGTTTGCTGCGAAGGTGCTGGCGGGGTTATTAAACACAGGCGTGTTGGTGGCGTTGAACAGCTCCCAGCGGAACTCCGCCTGGTAGCGTTCTTTGATCGAGGTCAGCTTTGCAAACGAGAAGTCGAACTGGGCCTGCGATGGACCGCGCAGAATGTTTCGTCCCGCATTGCCCCAGTGATCGAGTGAGTCGGTGAAGGCGTTGACGTTGTAGTAATTGTCGAGCCGGTCTTGCACTCGTCCCGAGCGAACTGCGTCTTCAAGCGTCATGCCCCGCGCGAAGTCGAGTCTCACTCGAGAGACTTGAGCGAAGTAGGCGTTTCTGCTGGAATTCCCGAGTGGGGTGAAGGGGGCGCCGCTTTGAAGGGTCGCCAAGCCCGCAACAGACCAGCCGCCGAGAATGAGCCTCGCAGCCCGCCGATCCCTCCAGGGGGTTGGGAATTGGTAGATGTAGGATGCGGTGAAGCGATGCGTGCGATCGAAGTCCGAGAGGCCGCGGTTGAGCCGGCTGTTGAACGCATCATGCTCGATGATGCCCTCGTCGGAGGATATGTTATCGATCGACTTTTGCCACGTGTAGGCAAGGTTCCAGGCGAATCCCCATCGCGGGCGCTGGCGGAAGTTCACCTGCAGGGCGTTATAGGTTGAGTGGCCCCAGTTGCTGCGCCACCGAAGACCGTTCCGCCCGATACCGAGAAACTCTGGCTTCACAAAGAAATCTGGATTGATCAGCGAGCCTCTGGCATCGCGTATATCAGTAAAGCCGTTCACGGGAGTTTCTCTTGGGTCGAGCGGCTGGGCCAGGTTGAGTTTTGCCTGGAGGCCTACGCCTCGCGATCCCACATAACGAAGGTCGATCAGACTGCCGGCCGCGGGCTCGAATTGAATGTTGAATGTCCATTGCTGGGTATAGGGGATCCGGATGAACGGATCCACGAAGGTGGTGTTCTTGGCGTTGAACGGCTCGGTGGATGGGAACGGAGATCCGTCGAACTTACGCCAGCTCGGAGTTCCATTCTCGTTCCTGGCGATCTGAACATTGAATGGAATCTGGAACGGATTCACGTTCAGACGGGGGTAAGGGTTGGCCATATCGAGAGGGGCCGGCACGTTCTGGTAGATAAAGAACGGCATGGACAACTGAAGGTCTGTCTTGAAGGATCCCGAAGGACGCTCGAAGAAGATGCCGTATCCGCCCCGGAACACGACCTTCGGCAGGCTCTTGGGCTGCCATGCAAAGCCAAAGCGCGGAGCAACATTGTTCCAGTCCGGCTCGATCACGGATTCTCGCCGCGCCTTATGAATCATGTCCAAATTCCATGGTGTATTTGGTTCAACGTAGATGCCAACCTTCAGTGGATGGAAGTCCGGGTCAAAGAAGACGCTGCTCGGAGCCACGATGAATCCCACGGGCATGTTCATTCGTGCTGCTGCCTCAGGCGTCAAGTACGTTCCTATCCGCCCTTCCGTTTCGATCGGCCAGGCATAGTAGTCCCAGCGCACTCCGAGGTTCAACGTCAGACCCGGGCGGACCCTCCAGTCGTGCTGAGCGAACAAGCCGAAGTCCTTGAATTTGAAGTGGCGCCGCGTGTCGCCCTGGTCGAGATCCGAGCCGCCGCCGGAAGCCCCGTGACCCGTGAAGAAGAAGACCCAGTTGCTATAGTCGAGATCGCCATTCGTGCGCGCCATATATTCGCCGGCGATCGTCGGGCGCCGGAATTCGCCGCCGAATTGAAAGGTATGCTTGCCGCTCGTGAAGCTGGTGATGTTGGTGACGTGAATCACTCGCTGGCGGTCGAAGAAGTCCCACGCGTTCCCGATCCCGGAGGTGCTGCGCTGGGTGTTGATGTCAATTGTGGGCATCAGAGCCGCAAGGCCGCCCAGGGCGGACTCCAGGGGATTGTAGATTCCGAGCGTCGAGTTCATAAAGTCTCGATACTTGGAGATCCGCGTATTGTACAGCTCGAAGAATCCTCCTCGGAGCTCGTTCACCCACCTTGGGCTAAACGTATGTGTCAAGTTCATTGACGCTGCGTAAGAAGGAGACTGTCCGAGCGTCGGCGAGGGAGAGGAGTTCGCCCATCCGAACGCCTCCTCCACGTACTGGCTGGAGCGGCTGTAGTTCAATCGCAGGCGGGTGCTGCTGGCAGCGTGGATATCAAGCCCTCCCGAGCCTGACCATGAGTTAAAGAAAGTTGGAAATGACTGCTGCAGTAGCCGCTCCTGGCCGAAAGAAGCCGTCGCCGGAAGAATCGGCATATCTTCGCGGGCCGAGGGCAGCAGGAACTGACCATTCCGTTTGGCATTCAGGATGTTGATTGCGACGGGGTGGATATCGGCGGCGGTGAGGGTACGGAAGCGCAGCGTGGCAACGTCGTCAAAGAACTTCCGCTCGAGCCCGGGAACCTGATCCGCCGGGAAGGCACGAATGGCATTCAGGAAGTTCTGTGCGAAGCCCGGTACTTTTGCGCCCGACTGGAGCCAGGCGTTGGCGACCTGAGCAATCGATTCACGGGTGCGAACGTCTCCGAGCCCTTCGGGGACTCCTGTACTTGCGATGGCGCGGCTCGCGAAGCCGGTGAGGAAATCCGTACGCTGTACCGAGCCGAAGAAGAAAATCCTGTCGCGAATGATGCGGCCGCCGAAGGTCGCGCCGGTTTCGTTGCGCCGGAACTTCGGACGCGCCTGTCCGGCTCGGTTCAAGAAGAACTCATTCGCGTTCAGGCGCTCATTTTGAATGAAGTGATAGATCGAACCGTGGAAATCGTTTGTTCCGCTCTTGGTGATCAGCTGGATGTTCCCGCCGCCGTTTCGGCCCGTCGTTGCGGAGTACAGCGCAGTCTGCACTTCGACGACTTCGAGCGCGTCGAGTGGCACATTGATGTTATTGCCCAGACTGCCGTTGCCGTTCATCATGTTCGTGGTGTCGAGCCCGTTGAGCGATAGGGAATTGTTTGTCGGTCTGGCCCCGTTGACGCTGGGGTTCACGCTTTGCGTGCCATCTTCGGCCTGCCCTCCTGGCGATGTGGCAAGATTCAATCCACGGCCGGTGCGATCCGGCAGATTTGCTGAAACACCTGCTTCGGCTACGATGAGGTGCGTGAAGTTGCGTGAAGCCGTTGGCAGACGCTGGATCTGAGTTGATTGCAGTTGGACGGTCTGCGTTGCGTTTACCGTCTGCAGCTGAGCAGCGCTGGCGCTCACGTCAATGCGCTCCGCGATGGTGGCTGCGGAAAGGCGAATATCCAGTGTCGATCCTGCCGCCTGAATATTGACTTCGCGGACGGCCGGGTTGAAACCCGAATAGCTGACCCGCATCTCATACAAGCCAGCCGGAATTCCCGAGATCACGTATGCGCCGTCCGGCCCTGTTACGACGGATCGCGCATCTCCTCCAGTCCGAGGTTTCAGCTCGACAACGGCGCCCGCGATCGCACCGCCTGTCTGATCCTGAATACGTCCCTGTAAGACGGCTGACGGCTGCGACCAGAGTAAGCCTGCCGCCGTGTAGAGAAACACAAATATCCTTGCAAACTTCAATGTATGCTCCATTGCTCCTGACCTTGGTTCTTGGGCCTGCTAAAGGCGTTATCTCGACGAGGCCCCCGGTACTTACTCCCGGTCGTCGTCGTCGATGTCGATGGTGAGCGGCGCGAATACCGCGTTCCGCGTTCCCGGGTACGGTGTGTTCCAGCCCCGTGTCTCGTGCCAGAGGATGCGATTCAGGCGATCGCTTGGAGCGGCATCCGGAATGTCAAACCGCATGCGCATGGACGCCAGCGCGGCTTCTCTAGCCGGTCCACGGAGTGCCTTCAAGGGTGGATTCAGCTCGAACAGGCTTTGCTCCGGCTGCTCCGCCCTGTAAGGAGTGAAGTCCGGAGTGTCGGTGAAGCTATTCCGCATGTCGTGGGCGATGAGATCGAACAGCGACATGGTCGGAAGACCGAGAATGAGTTCGATCGTCTTCAATATGCTCTGCGTGGAGTAGAAGGTAGAGTCCACATGGCGCCGGCGCGTGTAGGGGCTGATGGCGAGTGCGACGGTCCTGTGCCCGTCTACATGGTCAACACCGTTCTGCGCGTCGTCCTCTACGACGAAGATCGCTGTCTCCTTCCAAAACTTGCTATGGGAGATCGCCTCAGCGATCTGACCGAGCGCCAGATCATTGTCGGCTACCATGGCTCTGGGCGAAGATACACCGGGCTGCGATCCGTTCGTGTGGTCGGAAGGTAGCTGAATGAGGATGAGGTTCGGCATCGAACCCTCCTTCTCCATCCGGCGGAAGTCAGCGAGGAAGATCTGTGCGCGGACGACGTCCGGGATCGTTGTCGTATAGCTGGGGAAGTTGCGGGCGAGGACTGCGTCCAGCTTGGGAATCGGCGACTTTACGGTCCACTCGGATGTGAAGTCATCGCCCCTCTTCCAGCGGTCGAGCAGTCCCTTCCTTTGATGCGCCGGCAGCCGGTTGGCAGGCACAAACTCCCCGTAAACTCTCACGCTCTTCTTGCGTTCCAACGCGTAGTCCCAAAGGAAGCCGTTTGAAGAGTATGCGATGGGATCGCTGCCGTCGAAGGGATAGCTGCGGCCGGCATATCCCGGCCACAGACAATATGCTGTCTCGTTCGCCTGCGTCACCCATTGGTGCCCGTCCGCGCTGTTTCCACCAGTCACATAGAAGTTGTCGAGGAGGACGAACTCTTCTGCCAGTTTGTGGTGATTGGGCGTAACTTGCCGCCCGAACATCACGAGCGAAGGATCGCCGTTGCCTTGCGGCAGATCGCCGAAGACCTGGTCGTACGTGCGGTTCTCTTTGACGATGAATACGACGTGCTTGATGAGGGAGGGATCGCCGGAGCGCAGTGGGATTGCCACAGGCCTGGCTGCCGGTTTGGAATCCGGTACAACCGGGCGTGCTCCTGCAAGCTGCAGCCGGTTGTTCTCAGCAACAGCCGTCGTGTAACTGGCGAGTTGAGCGGCATCGGGGATCTCGATGACGGACACGGCTCCCCTGTAGGCATGCACGTATCGCTTGCCCGGTGCTTCACGCCAGCCGGATCCTGCGCCCAGCAGAGAACCGACTGCCAGCTTGCTGCCGTCGTCGCTGAGGTCGAGCGAGTTCGGATACCAGGCTGTCGGTATCAATCCCTCAACGAGCGCGGTTTCCGGATTGATGACCGCAATGGCGTTGATTCCGCCGCATGCAGCAAACAGCCGCTGGCCGTCCTTGGAAACAACCACTGCCGTTGGCGCAATGCCGGCTACTTTCTGTGAGAAGGGCTGCAGCGGTATCGTCCGGATCACGGTTTGCTTTTGCGTATCGATGACAGAGATGGAATCCCGATTGCTGTTGGCCACATAGAGGCGATGATGCGGTTCGTCCCAGGCGATTCCTGCAGGATGAAGTTCCACCGGAATGG
>JADGHK010000189.1 GCA_019686145.1 Bryobacteraceae bacterium
AAGGTTCCGGTAGAGACGGCGCTTAAGCTGAAGACGGTCAACAGCGGACAGATCTCGGTGGCGAACGTAACCGGGCAGTTTGATTTGCGAAACGTCAACGGGGGCATCGAGATGAAGGAGGTCGCGGGCTCCGGATCGGCAGCGACTGTAAACGGACCCGTACGAGCCCTCTTCCGGGCTGTCCCGGAAGGGAAGCTGCAGTTCAAGTCCGTCAATGGCGAGCTGGAGGCCACGTTTCCCCCTGCGCTGAATGCCGATGTCCACGTGAAAACCCTGAATGGGGATCTGCTGACGGACTTCGAGGCAACGATGCTGCCCACTATGCCTCTGACAGGTCAGAAGCAACAGGGCCGTACGGTGTACCGGTCAAAGCGAGGGGGATCTGTGCGAATCGGCTCGGGCGGGACCGCAGAAATGACTTTTGAAACAGTAAACGGCAACATTCTGGTTCTCAAACGGGACCGATAGGAACGAGGCTGGCGGAAGGCGGAAGGAAAGAAATGCGTTATTGGATTTTGATCGGTTTGGCGAGCGCGCTCGCTTTGGGACAGCAAGTGGAGGCTGACCGGGTCAAGGTGCCCTTTAGCAGCGGACAAGCCCCGCGCTCCCTGAAGGCCAAGGTATTGAATGGCAGCATTACGGTGAAGGGCTACAACGGCGCAGAGGCGATCATCGAAGCGCGAAACCGCGACGGGAGAAAGCCCTCTCCAGCAACGTCCGGAGGGCTTCGGCGCCTCAACGTCAGCGGCAGCGGCCTTGTGGTCGAAGAAGAGAAAAATCAGATCACCGTATCGGCGCCTGCTTTCAGCACGGTCGATCTCTTCATCCAAGTGCCAGTTGAGACATCTCTCAAACTGGACACGACCAACGGCGGCAACATCGAAGTCGAAAACGTTGCCGGCGAGATCGACGTTAAGAATATCAATGGCCAGGTCACCGTCCGTAACGTGTCCGGCGCCGTCGTTGCCCACGCCCTGAACGGGCGCGTTCTGGCTATCCTGGACCGCGTAACGGCGGGCAAGCCAATGTCGTTCAGCTCGCTCAACGGCGACATCGATGTCACTTTGCCGCCTGATGTGAAGGCCAACGTCAAGATGAAGACGGACAACGGCGAAATCTACACCGACTTCGATATCGTGCTCGCCCCGTCGAACCGGGAGCCGGTCGTCGATGAAAGAGCCGGCAAGCGGGGGAAGTACCGGGTCCGCTTCGACCGGGCGATGTACGGCACGATCAATGGCGGCGGACCGGAGTTCCAGTTCACGACGCTCAACGGAAAGATCTACATCCGCAAGCAAGGATCAGGAGCCCGTTAGAGCGCTAGGAGCATCGCTGAAAGCGGCCGTCCGGCAGGACATAATACCGGTGCCCGCGCCATAGAATGGTGTTGCCGAAGAAGCCCGCCACCCAGAACACGAAGCTCAGCAGATCTTGCACGGGAATCAGATACCAGCGCCGGGCACAGAGCGGGTCCGCCAGGACGCGATGAAAAACGGCATACGCGCTGGCGGCGCGCAGCACCAGGGTCACAATGGCGACGGGCCACCAGGCTGGCTCGGCAAGAAGCAGGGCGAGCATGAGGGGCGTCGGGTTGATGAACAGTTGCCCGATATAGCCGAGCGGACGCGAACGCCGGGTGCTCCGATTCCAGCGGAGGCGGTGGGCGGCGTTCGCGCGAAGCGATTGGGCGCCGATATGGTGCTCGATCACGTAGCTCGATAGAATCACTCCGAACCCCGCCTCCGCGGCCAGATTCCCCAGCACAAAGTCTTCCGCCAAATAATCCTTGAGCCGGTCGAAGCCCCCGATGGAGGAAAGAACGCTGCGGCGGGCGACAATCGTCGGACCCACTGCAAACTTCATCCCTTCCACCAGGCGAGCGACGAGCGCGCTGCCCCAGAACTCGGTATTCATTCCGATTGCCTCAAGCGTCGACCAGGGGCTCCGGCCCGGCACAGCCCGATAGGGGCAGGTGGCCACGGCGACGTTGGGATCGCTGAATTCAGCGGCCACCGTTGCAAGCATCGACGGAGTGACCCGGATGTCGCTGTCGCTCATCACAAGGATGTCGCAGGTGGCGGCGGCAGCCATCTTATCGAGGCTGAAAACCTTGGCGTTGGGGTACGGAGGCTGGCCGGTGACGATAAGCGCCGTCTTTACGTGCGGATATTCGGCGCAAAGCTTCTCGACGACAGGGACAGCGGCATCCTCTTTCTCCCGGACCGCAAACAGAATTTCAAAGCAGGGATAATCCTGTTCGAAGAACGTTCGGAGATTACGCTCCAGCCCCTCCTCAAAGCCGTGGAGCGGTTTCAGGATAGAGATTGGAGGAAACGACGAAAGCGGTTGTGGCCGCACGCGCAGATACTGCTGTACGGCCACAAGGGTAAGAATGCAATAGACGAGCGAGCCCGCGAGAATGGCCAGAAGCAGGAAAGACACTACTCACTCGGTGTCTTGGCTTCAACCAGCTGGCGGAGCGTCGCCATGAACTGGTCGAGAGGCTGCACACCCTGATCCCCGTGCTTCCGGTTTCGCACCGATACCGTGCCGCTTTCCGCTTCCCGTGCGCCGACCACGAGCATGTAGGGAATCTTCTGGAGCTGCGCTTCCCTGATCTTCAGGTTGACCTTCTCGCTGCGGTCGTCCAGCATGGATCGGAAACCCGCTTCCAGAAGCCTGGTGTGGACCTGGCGCGCGTAGTCGAGCTGCCGGTCCGTGATCGGCAATACTGCGGCCTGAACCGGAGCAAGCCAAACGGGAAACGCGCCGGCGTAGTGCTCCACGAGGATGCCGAAGAACCGTTCGACCGATCCGTACAGCGCACGGTGCACCATCAACGGCTGATGCCTCTTTCCGTCTTCGCCCACGTACTCCAGATTGAACCGGCGCGGCAACGTGAAGTCGAACTGCACCGTGGATAGCTGCCACAGCCGCCCGATCGCGTCGACAAGCTTGACATCGATCTTGGGTCCGTAGAAAGCGGCCTCGTCCGGCATGACCTTCGCTTTCATGCCGAGACGGTCCAGCGCCCCTCTCAAGGCGTTTTCGGCGAGCCCCCACTGCTCGGGGGTACCGTCGTACTTTCCGCTTGCGCCGTTGTCCCAGGTCGACAGTTCCGCTTCGTACTGATCGAATCCGAAGATTTTAAGAACATCAAGCGCGAACCGGAGACACTGTACGATCTCATCCTCCACCTGGCCGGGCGTGCAGAAGATGTGAGCATCGTCCTGGGTGAAGCCGCGGACGCGAAGCAGGCCGTGCATCACACCGGAACGCTCATACCGGTACACCGTTCCCAGTTCTCCCAGCCGCACCGGCAATTCCCGATAGCTGCGCAGACGGTCCCGGAAGATCAGGATGTGGAACGGGCAGTTCATCGGCTTGAGCTGATACTCGGCATCCTCCAGCTCCATCCGCTTGAACATGTTCTCGGAGTAGAAATTGTAGTGCCCCGAGGTTTTCCATAGATCCGACCGCGCGATATGCGGCGTGTAGACCAGTGAGTAGCCGCGCTCGAGGTATTGATCGCGCATCCAGTCTTCCAGGATCTTGCGAATCACCGCGCCCTTCGGGTGGAAGAAGATCAAACCAGGGCCGGCGAGATCCTGGATGCTGAAGAGATCGAGCTCCTGGCCCAGCTTCCGGTGGTCGCGCTTGCGGGCTTCCTCCAGGCGCTGGAGGTACTCGTCCAGCTCCTTCTTCGTGAAGAACGCAGTCCCGTAGATGCGCTGCATCTGCTGGTTGCGCTCATCCCCCTTCCAGTAGGCGCCGGCGATCGAGAGCAGCTTGAACGCCTTGAGCCGCCCGGTGGAGGGGACGTGCGGTCCCCGGCAGAAATCGATGAAATGATCGCCCAGCGTATATTCGGAGAAGACCTCCTCCGCCTTCTCTTCAATCAGTTCGCACTTGAGCGGTTCACCGAGCTCCTTGTACTTCTGCAGCCCCACCGCCTTTGGCGTCATCACCCGGCCGAACGGCAGATCTTTCCGCTGGAGCTCCCACATCCGCTGCTCGATCTTCTCGAGGTCTTCCGGAGTGAACGGTTCCTCCCGCTGGAAGTCGTAGAAGAAACCGGTCTCGGTGGGCGGACCGATGCCGAGCTTTGTTTCCGGATACAGTTCGAGCACAGCGGCAGCGAGCAGATGTGCCGTGGAGTGCCGGTACACTTCAAGCGCCTCGGGATTCCTGCTCGTCAGGATTTCGAGGGTAGCGTTGGATTCCAGGGGGCGAGTGAGATCGTACAGCTCCCCATTGACCCGGGCAACCACAGCGTCCTCCGCCAGCCGGCTGCCGATGGACTTCGCAATGTCAATGGGACGTGTACCAAGAGGGACAACCTGCTGGCTGCCGTCCGGCAGTGTGACAGTAATGCTGCTCATGATGTTGTGAACTAAGATTTTAGCGCATCACGGCGAGCCGAAATACTCTGCACGGCCGGGTCTTTTCGGGAACAGGCCGGGTATTTGGGCGGTATATTAAAGTAAGGATCATTGATGGACGGAGATAAGCCGACGGTCAAGCAAGCGCCCCAGTTCGACGAGACTCACCTCCTGGACCGGGCGCGCGTGGGCGATGTGCGGGCCTTTTCGGCTCTGGTCGAGGCGTACGAGCGTAAGATTTATCGCTTGGCCAGACACATCACCCAGAACGACGAGGATGCCGAGGATGTCCTTCAGGAAACCTTCATGAAGGCGTACGAGCATCTCGAGGACTTCCAGGGAGCGTCCAAATTCTACACCTGGATTGTAAGGATTGCTGTCAATGAATCCCTGATGAAGCTCAGAAAACGAAAATCAGACCGCACCGTTTCCATCGATGAAGGCATCGATACAGGTGAGGAGACTGTTGTTCGTGAGATTGCCGTCTGGGATGAAGACCCCGAACAAAAATATTCCCGGGAAGAGCTGCGGGCCCTCCTGGACGAGGCAATCCGAAGTTTGAAGCCTGCTTTCCGTACCGTCTTTGTGCTGCGCGACATTGACGGGTTGTCTACGGAAGAGACTGCGGAAGTTTTAAACTTGTCTGTTCCGGCGGTGAAGAGTCGCCTGCTGCGGGCTCGCCTGCACCTCCGGGAGAAACTGACCCGGATGTTTAAGCGAAAAGGGGACGACGTATTTGCTTACCTGTAAAGAGTTCCTGAATGGACTGAACGACTATCTCGATGATACAGCCGATCCGGAGCTGAAGAGTCATCTTCACAAGCACGTGAACGAATGCCCGAACTGCTGGGTCATCGTTGATACGACAAAGAAGACTCTTCAGGTGTTCAAGGGCGCAGAGCCTCAGGCGATTCCTCCTGACGTCCACGACCGCCTGATGAAGGCTCTGGAAAAGAAGGTGGCCGCGTCAAAGCGCGCGGTGAGCTCCCCGAATCCTCCCCCCGCCTGACTCCTTCCGTCTTCGCCTTTTCATCGAGGGCAAATACCCCGATAGAACTCGCACTGGTAGCAATGCTTCCCGGCCCGGAGCGGGAAATCCAGCCGTTCCTGCGCTTCGCGGAACTCTCGGACCGCGTTGCACGCCTCGGCCAGCGCCTCCGCATCCAACGAAACTCGAACCGCCCGGTCGGGCCGAAGGAAGTATAGCCAGGCCTCGTCCGGCAGACGCCCTTTCATCCGCTCAAGCGCGAGAGCATACAGGCGCAGTTGCAAACTGTAGCCGTCTACCCGATCCTCGTCAAACCGGTCCGTTTTATAGTCCACCAGAACCGACGTCCCGCCCTCCTCGAACCACAGATCGATCTGGCCGCGCAGGACCATCTCCTCCAGGAAGAAGACAAACTC
>JADGHK010000190.1 GCA_019686145.1 Bryobacteraceae bacterium
TGATGGCCGGAGCGATCCGGCGGCCCAGGCAGCCTCAGATGCTACTGCTGGTCGTAGCCGGTGAGCCTGCGAATCCAGATGTTCCGGTACCGCACCTTCGTATCGTGGTCCTGCAAGGCAAGCGGCTCTTCAGGCCCGTGCGCCTTATACGGACTGATAATCCGGTGCGCCATGCGGCCAATGATCTCCTGGCGGTGATGAACGAGGACTCCGTTGTGAAAGACGGTCACATAAGCCGGCTTGACGAGCTTCTCTCCGTCGAATTTCGGCGCCTCAAAGACGATGTCGAAGGACTGCCACTCACCGGGCTTGCGCGAAGCGTTCACGAGGGGCGGCCACTGCCCGTAGATGGCGCCCGCCTGACCGTCTGCGTAAGTCGGGTTGTCATAGGAATCCAGAACCTGGATTTCGTAGTTGCTCATCAGGATCACGCCGCTATTGCCGCGCCACTGGCTGGTGCCGTCAATTTCCGCCGGAGCCGCCCACTCTACGTGAAGCTGGCAATCGCCGAACTTCTCGGTGGTGTAGATGGTGCCGCCCGAGACTTCCATATAGCCGTTCTCCACTTTCCAGCGCGCTGGCTGCTCCTTTCCGTCCCTGCCTCTCGTACGCCACTTCGAAAGGTCCTTCCCATCGAACAGAACGATCGCATCCGACGGCGGATCCCCAGGCTTCGCGCCCGGGGTTACGAGCCGGGGACGCGGGCGATCAATGTCATGCACTTTCCATTTCTGCCCGGGCAGGACCGGCGTATCGCTGTATCCAAGCGGCGCGGTCCGGTTCTTCTTCTGCTGCGCAACCACCACTCCGGTAACCAACACGGCCCCTGCGGCAAAAGCCGCGACAAGCGCGGCCTTACGGGTGTTCCTGAGACGTCCCAGCACTAGTCACCTCACCCCAAACGTGGATTCAAAGCTGCCAGATTATCAAAAGCGAAGGCTTCAGCGCGCCCCAGGTACAAAATATTGCCTTCAGGCAGGCTCGCTGTCGATTCTCACTACAGAATACGGGGCGAGGGTCAGCGAATTACCAGGCGCAGTGCGCTTTGCCTTCCGAAACTTGATCGGGTCGGTGCAGGCCTCCTCGAAGCTGGATTCATCCAGGATGCGCATGGACGGCCTGGCCCCAATCAGTCCCGGCCCGAGCGTAACCTCTTCCTCCCTGCCAGTGAAATTGGCAAGCAGCAAGGCCATCCGGTCGTCCTTCCGAAGCAACGCTGCGTCGACGCGCAGCGGATTGTTCGACCGGATGGGGATGATGGTGCCTCCCCGGAAGTCAGCTGCGTCGGCCAGCACATGATACAGCGGAAAGACGCTGTTCGGTATGGAGCGGAACAGGGATGGCAGCGGCGACCCCTCCTTGCGCTCCAGGACGCCGCACCATCCCACCGACTCGTAATACGTGACGCTGTCGGCGCCGGCTTCGGAGAGATACTTCAGGCTCCCGAGTGTCCATGCCGCGCCGAACAGGGACATCTGCCGCGGATCGACGCGAAACGGCAAAGCGCCACGAGGCTCGATTCGCGGCCCCCATTGATTGGGGTTGAACCGCGGGCGGAGGCTCACTGGCGTTACCGCCAGCCACTTTTTCCCTGTGAAGGCACGCGCAGATTGTACCGTAGAGGCCTGTGCTACGAGATTCTCCACCAGGGTCGTGTTGTCGAAGGCGTGCACCTGGGGATTGATGGAGTAGCAGACGGCGTCGAGCAGATCGCCCTGAGGTCGCTGCCGGTTCAACTCGGCAAAATACAGGTTCGTACCTGCCCCAAACCTGGCTCCAAGATCAATCACAGACAGCTGCTCGCGCGCCCGCTCAATCCACAGGTCTTCCTCGGAGGAGCCGTCGGTTCGGAATACGAGCCATCGGGCAACCTTGGGCCGGAGACTCTTGGCGGCCATCGCAAGATCCTCGAGCTCCCGCTTGCGGCTGGCTGAAAGGAAGATTGCAATCTCCAGGCTGCTTTCGATGGCCCGTGCATCGATGCTCGCCCGCCGCAGCGTGTCCACGAAGCTCCGGTTCTGCAGCGGCAGATCGATCCGCAAGTGCGCAGGCTGTAAGAGCTTCAGGCGCTCCAGCTCTTCGACGCTCGTTCTCGACCAGCCCAAACCGATCGCAGGCAGACGTCTTCCCTCCCCTGCCGCTTCAATGCGGATCGGGCCTTGCTGGACGCTAGTGGAGACCCGGCTGGGCTTGCCCTTCAGCCGGAGCTCGACAGACTGGCTTATCTTCGAGCCTGCCTGGACCTTAACCGGAAAGGGCAGTCTCAGCGGGGTGCAGTACGTCTTGAAGTTTGCATCCGTCCAGTTCCGGTGATCCTCCATTTCGAAGACATCGCCGTCAAACCGGATCTCCGCCTCGACACCATCCGACACCCGGTAAGTCATTGCCCGAATGTCAGTGAACGGCTGGTGGGGAGAGATCAGATCGGGAAACCGGCCATCCTCAAAGCTGCCGTCCGTTTTCTCAATACGAACCGGCTGGCCGGCGCATTCAGTGAGGGGATGCAAAACGCAAATGCCGATGCGGTTGCGGAGGAAGGTGGAATTCGCGACTCCATCCATCCGGAATCGCATAGTACCGTCGGGGTCACCCGAGATGGAGCCTTTCCAGGAGAAATCAATCGGGCCCTCCTTGCAGACTACATCGAAGGTAACGTGAAAACGGCCGGCATCCTTCTTTGTAACGACATTGGAGACACGAGGCGTGACGGTGAGCCAGGAGTCATCCCGGACAGCGGCATAAATACCTCGAAGAATTTCGCGATCTCCCAGGCGCACGTAGCGGACGAATGCGAGTTCGGGTTCAAATACGAGAGAGACCGGGCCAGCTTCGAGCGCAACGCTGGCAGGCTCGGACTCATCGCGCCCGTAGTAGATGACTCCCCGTGGAAGGGATGTGGCGCCGTGGCACTCCGTGCTTTGCCAAAGCGCCAAGCCGACGCCCGAAAGAAGCACCTGACGGCGCGTGATTCTGTCGTCCGGCATAACAACCTCCGGAGGCTTGAAAGTACTACCAGGCGCGAGCGACGCGATAGCCGTAGGGGTCGGCGCCCGCCTCGATTACGCCGTTCGGCGTGACCCGGATCATGACAGGAGCGCTGCCGCTCGCCCACCGGGACCGCTTGCTCACGCGATGCCCTCTCTCGCTGAGTTCCCGCATTACTTCCGGTGCGACGCGTTCATCGAGGATGAGATCTCCCGGATTCATCGCATGGTTGTCGAAGCTCGACACGAGATGCCGTGTCTGGAACCGGGGCGCCTCCACAGCCTCCTGGGCATTCATCCCAAATTCAACGACATTCAGCAGGAGCTGCAGCAGCGCCTGATCCTGGTTATCGCCCCCCGGCGTCGACAGCGCAAGATAGGGCTGGCCGTCCTTCACAACCAGCGTCGGACTCAAAGTGACGCGAGGGCGCTTTCCCCCGGCCAGCTCATTGGGATGTCCTTCAATGAGCAGGAAGCTCTGAGCGCGCTGGGTGAGCGGAATCCCTGTGTCGCCGGCAATGACCGAAGGCAGCCACGCGCCGGAAGGCGTTGCGGAAAAGAGAATGCCGTCTTTGTCGACCGCGTTTACACACGTCGTGTCCCGGGCCATTAAGGCATCGTCAATCGGCAGTCGCACGAACTCTGTCTGCGACGGGTGCCGCCCCGGATGGCCTTGAATCACTCCGGGCCGGAACTCCAGAGAGGCCTGCTCTGAAATCAGCTTGCGGCGCTCGGCAGCGTACTCCTTGGACAACAGTTCCGCCGGTACCTTCACAAATGCAGGATCACCGTAGTATGTATCGCGATCGGCGTAGGAAAGCTTCAAAGCCTCCGCAAGAACATGGATGTAGGCCGTGCTGTTGTGCCGCAACGAGGCAAGATCGATTCCCTCGAGTATATTCAAGGTCTCAAGCAGCGCCGGCCCCTGTGTCCAGAACCCAGTCTTATAGACGGTATACCCGCGGTAGTTGGTCGAACGCGGCTCTTCCACCTGGAGCCGGAACGCCGCCATGTCCTCGTACCGCAGCAGACCGTTGTTCGCCCTGCTGAAGGCGTCGATCTTTTTGGCGATTTCACCCCGATAAAAGTAATCACGAACGGCGTCGATCGCCTCCTTACGGCTCGCTCCGGCTTCGATCGCCTTTCGTTCCGCCGAGGCCATGGCGCGCAGTGTCCCCGCCAGATCAGGCTGCCGGAACGTCGTGCCTGGTGCTGGAACCCGCCCGTTTGGCATGAAGGTCGCCTTCGAAGTGGGCCAGAGCTCGAAGAAGCGTCGGGACCGCGCGATGCTGCCCGCGCGAATCTCGTCGATCGGCGCCCCGTCCGCCAGTTCGATTGCACGAGCGATTACATCAGAAAACGACAAGGTGCCGAATTCGCGCAAGGCAAGGAGACCGGCATCCACCATTCCGGGAACGAGCGCAGGCATGATGCCAGCCACCGGCACCATACCCTCTAACCCGTTCCGCTCGATCGTCAGCACCTCTCCAGGCATCAGCTTCCGCTTCCGAAACAGTTCCGCGGAAGCCAGTCTTGGCATGGTCCCCACGCCCGCAATCGAATAGACTTTGCCGTCCTTCGTGCGGATGAGAATCGGCGCCTCTCCGCCGAATCCGAAATGCGAATATTCGGTGACTGCGGCTGCGAACATGGCGGCAACCCCGGCGTCGACGGCGTTACCGCCCTTGTGAAATATCCCCATGCCGGCTTCTGCGGCATAGTCTGTGCCGGCGGCGATCGCCCCTCTCGTGCCTCTGGCCGCGTGCCGCGCGGGTCGTTCGATTTCCTTTCGCTGTGCCGCACAGGCAAACGCGAAACAAAGGAGAAGTGCGACGCCTTTGAATTTCATTCCTCCTGAATTATAGCCGGACACGGGGACCGCCACTGAGCAGCCTTTTATAATGGGTCAAGCCGATGCAATCTGATAAAGATCCCTTCGTGCGGACGCCGGCGACGAAGTCGGAATCAGACGAGCCCATGCTTTACTGCCCCGTTTGCAGCGCGAAACTGCGTGAGTTGAAGTGCAAGCTGCTCTGCGAGCGTTGCGGCTATTACATGAGCTGCGCTGATTACTACTGAAAAGGAGAGAGCCGATGAGAGCCATCGCCGACTTGCTGGATCGCTTCAAGCGCGGCGCGGAATTGATACCGGTCGTAATCGAAGGTGTATCGGGGCCTGAGGCAAATTACCAGATTGCCCCTGACGTGTGGACGATCCGTCAAATCATTTGTCATCTCGCCGATTCGGAACTCGTGGGAGCATTCCGGTTTCGATCCGTCCTTGCGGAAGACAACCCTGTCCTCACCGCCTACGATCAGGATGCGTGGGCTCGCAGTTTGGATTATCAACGCCGCGACTTCCGGCAGGCTCTGGATTCGTTCCGGCGAATCCGGTGTGAGAATTGGGAGCTCCTGGAGCCACTTCCCGAAAGCGCTTTTCAGCGGACCGGGAATCACACTGAACGGGGAACCGTGACGCTGCTCGATCTGTTGCGGATTTACACCGAACACGCAGAAAAGCACGCGCAGCAAATTCGTAAGATCCGGTTCCAATATAAGCAGTTGCGCGCACACGCCTGAGTCACGCCGTCGTCGGAAAGCAGGCGTGAATCTGTACGTTCATGAAACGAGGGCCTGCCAGCGTTCTGGGGAACTTGTCGGGACTGGGTTAACGTAGGCGCAGGCTCTAGCGCTGGCGGAGAGGGAGGGATTCGAACCCTCGGTAGAGCTTTAGGGCCCTACGACGGTTTAGCAAACCGCTGCTTTCGACCACTCAGCCACCTCTCCGCGA
>JADGHK010000191.1 GCA_019686145.1 Bryobacteraceae bacterium
GAAAACCCGAGGCCGAGAGCGAGCGTCACGCTGAGGAAGAGGTGTGACGTGTGTCGCCAGAGTACTAAGAACATCAGGCCCACGGTGGCGGCTCCGAAGAAGGAACTGATTGCCTGCATGGTGAAGAGAGCTCGTGTGTGGAGCCCCAAAGCGAGTAGGGCTTTATGCAGCGCATTCGAGGCCAGGGTAAACAGCAAGTGGTTCGGGTGTGCGAGTGGCCAGGACCACACGGTTTCCGTCTTCTCGATATCGATCGCGAAGGCGACTCCGTCCCAGTAGTACTGTTTGGTCGGACACCCGAGATAGAGACCGAGCATCAACAGCGCCAGCCCTAGTGCAAGGCACCCAACCCGTGGCGAGTTCACCGTCATTGCTTGGTTCTGGACCAGCGGCACAAGATAACAGCGCGCCGACGGTATATCAAAAGCCTCATCTGGAGGCATTATAGCAACGCCTCACGCGTACACCACGGCCGCGAGGTTCGAACCCGTTCCGTCCCGGCAGAATCACGGCTTCACCAGGTGTGACGACTGGGCCGAGATCCAAGCGGCGATCTCGGATTGGCGGGATCTCCACTGCCTGCCGATTTTGAAATTAGGCAACTCGTGAAGCTCTGCTTACAGGGCGGCCTACGTCACAAGCCGTCACGGGATGGTCGCTGCCCGCTCACCAATCCCGCGGACGGACTTCTCCGGCGATTTACCAAAGTGCCTTTGGAGCATGCATTTCCAGTCTCCCCTTCTACGCTCCACACTCTTTCAATGCTGATAATGCCGAGTGCCGGATAACCCAGAGTAATGACGGCGAACGACACCCACGCGGCGGTTTGGTGGCGTTTCGACTCGGCATTATCAGAGGGTGTCGAGGAAGGCCAGCAGCGCGTCGCCGGGCTGGAACCGCAGAGAGCCCTTTCCGGCTGGCGTCACACTTCGCAGAGCCCGTTCCTTGATCTTCAGATCCGCCTCGACGTACATGTGGGTAATCTCCGGACTTTCGTGGCCCAGCCAGAGTGCGATGACGGTGATGTCCACTCCGGATTGCAAAAGATGCATCGCCGTCGTGTGGCGCAGGACGTGAGGCGAGACGCGCCTAGCCGCCAGGGTGGGGCACCGCTTTGCTGCCTTCCCGAGAGCCTCTTGCAGGATGTAGTTCACGCCGTCCCGCGACAAGGCTGTGCCGCGCACTCCCGCACTTGGGGCAGGATATCGGCCCGATGTAGCGCGCCGATATTGTAATCGTGCCGCCGCTTCGGACGATGCTGTTAATCTCGTAGTGGGGTAGGCCTATAACAATCTCAGAGTCGGTCAAAACGTATTCTCCCAAGAATGTTTTATCACTCCTGGGATCACGGCCTGCCCCCGTTTTTGATCAAGAGCCCATTCCCATTCGCAGGTGTACACAGTACTACTTCTTTCAGACAACCCGCAAGATTGGGTGGTCAGTCAGAGCGGGGCTCAAGTTTTCGAACGCTTGCCCGGTCGGTTTCGAGATAGAGTTTCTGCTCGGCCAGAATCGCTTGATCGACGCCGGGCAAGCCCCAGCGTTCCCGCGCCTCAGCGACGCCCAGAAAGCGCCGGAGCACCGCACGGATCTCAATCGCATCGCCGGACCGGATCGTGAGGCGCTCTTTCTGCTCGGGGGCGGAAGCGGACGGTCCGCACAGGATCACAAGGATGCGATCCCGGGTCTCCGGCTTCGCGCCGATCCAGAACGCCCCGTCCCCCGCTATCTCCAGCACGCGCATGCGTTCAAAATGCGCCTCCCTGTTAACCAGTTCCTCCGGATTCTTTGTGAATAAGTCATCGAGGTCAGTAATCCGTGCGTCGTCTTCAGGCAAGTGCAATAGCTCCGAGATTTGATTCTCCTGCCTGCCGGCTGCACCGGCTGTCGGCGGCCTCAGGAAAGCGGCCCAATAGAGCACGGGGGTGGCGATCAGAACGAGCGCAATCAGCCAGGCCCATGCACGGGGCCGTCGCCGGGGCTTCGCATCTGTCGCCATAATGCACCTCGCCTCTCCGGACGGCCTCATTCTGTTGGATGCCAATAGAGGCCTTCCCGTGACCGGGATCCGGCTCGTCCCGGCTTTGTGCCGCGGCTGTCCTGCAGGAACGCTATGATGCAGGAACGAATGAAAACTCAGGAGACGCAAGAAGCGGCAGCTGCCCAGGAGCGGGCGGGCTGGAGCGTTTGGGCGCCCGTCCTCGTGATGATGGGGTGCAGCTTCATTTCGTATGTCGACCGGCAGGTGCTGGCAGTGCTGTCGCCGTCGATCCTCGCTGATACCGGATTGAGCGTTCAGGACTACGGCACGATTGTTGGTTTCTTCAGCGTGCTGTACATGATCGGGAACCCTGTATGGGGCTATACCCTGGACCGGATGGGGCTTCGCCGCGGAATGACTGTCGCTGTCAGCCTTTGGACTGCCGCCTCTGCCGCACACGCGTTCCTTTCAGGGTTTCGGGGGTTTGCCCTCGCGCGGGCGCTCCTTGGCTTTGGCGAGGGCGCGACGTTTCCCGGAGGTCTTCGAACCGCAACGGATTCTTTGCCGGCCGATAAGCGCTCCAGGGGTATCGCGCTGGCCTACAGCGGCGGCTCGCTGGGCGCATTAATGACGCCGCTCATCCTGACTCCGATCGCTGTCGCGTACGGTTGGCGCGCCGCGTTCCTCTTCACAGGACTGCTTGGGGCTGCGTGGATCTGCGGGTGGCGATGGGTCTCTCACCCAAAGCGGCTGCCGCAGCCTCCTCGGCGAAATGGTCCGATTTCCCTCCCCAAGGTAACGGAAGGACGGTTCTGGGCGCTCGTCTGCGGATATGCTCTTGGAGCATTTCCGCTCAGCTATGTCTTGTACGTGGCTCCGCTGTATCTTTCCAAGGTGGTCGGGTTGAGCCAGAGCGACTTGGGGAAAGTGCTCTGGATTCCGCCCCTTGCCTGGGAGATTGGCTATTTCTTCTGGGGCTGGGCCGCCGACCGGTTTGCTGCCGATGAGGTGCGTCCAGTCCGCCTGTTCCTGATTCTCGGCGGGGCCAGTATCCCGTTCGCCATCACCGGCACTCAGACGGCTCCGTGGATTGTCCTCGCGTTGCTCTTTCTTGCGATGTTCGCTGCTTCGGGCTTTGTCGTCTTATCGCTTCGAACCGGCGCAATGTCGTATCCGCGAGACCACACGGCGCCGGTGGCGGGCATCGGTGCGGGTTCCTGGTCCGCGGCGGTGGCTCTGCTGCTGCCTCTGCTCGGCAGGATGTTCGACCAGGGATTGTACAGGGAGTCCTTCTTTGTGGTTAGCGGGATTCCCGTGGCCGGCGTTGCAGGTTGGGTCCTGTTTTCGAGAAGCTGTAAGAGAGTTTCTCTTTAACCCCTGACGAGGACCGGCGATGGCCGTGCGCGACATTCGGGTAAGGCGTCGAAGGGCCTTATTCTGGTGAGGAGAAGATGTCCGATACTTTGCACAGGAACACGAGGCAGCGCACCGCGATACGAAAGGTATTTGAGTCGGTAAACCGGCCGTTGTCGGCTCAGCAGGTGCTCGAACTTGCGCAGGCAGAGGTAGACGGTATCGGCATCGCTACTGTCTATCGCAACTTGAAGACGCTGCTCGATGAAGGCTGGTTGACGCAGGTCGAACTGCCGGGCGGGAACCTGATGTACGAATGCGCCGGAAAAGCGCACCATCATCACTTCCAGTGCGAGAGCTGCAACCGGGTCTACGAGCTGGAAGGCTGCGTCCCCACCATTGAGAAGCTTGCCCGGCCGGGCTTCAAAGTCCGGCGTCATGAGCTGGTCCTTTACGGAACCTGCGCTACGTGCCGCCGTCCTGTGCAGAATTAGCGCCGCCGGTTGCTTCAGACCTGCGCGGCGGAAGAACCTGGCAGCTTAGCAGCTTTTGATCTGTTCTCGCGCTGCTTTGGACGCAAGCTCGTCACAGCGGTTATTGTCTGCGTGGTCGGCGTGGCCCTTGGTCCAGACCCATGTTGTCTTGTGCCGCTGCACCTGCTCATCGAGCTTCTGCCAGAGATCCTGATTGAGCACGGGTTTGCCATCCGCCCGCTTCCAGCCCTTGCGCTTCCAGTTGTGGATCCACTGAGTGATCCCATTCTTCACGTACTCAGAGTCTGTGATGATCTCTACTTCACACGGCTCTTTGAGGGCTTCGAGGCCGCGAACCGCGGCGGTCAGCTCCATGCGGTTGTTGGTGGTTTCAGGCTCGGAGCCGCAGGCTTCCTTCTTCCGATCCCGATAGCGGAGAATGAAGGCCCATCCTCCAGGTCCTGGATTTCCAAGGCATGCGCCGTCGGTGATCAGTTGCACCTTTTTGAGGGAAGTTCCGTTGGGGCTCAGACTGTCGCTCCGAGGGCTAGTTCTTGCGTAAAGAAGGCGTCGACCGCATCGAGGATTTGACGGGCTTCCTTTGCCTGGTAAATTGCCACTCGCAGTTTGGATCCGTTGCGGACGCCATGCGTGAAGCGGGAGGCGAACTGCTTCATCTTGCCTACAATGTCGAGTGGCGGATTCTCCACGAGCATCGAGTAGTAAGTACGCATCATGTCATACCGATCCTGCTCATTCGGCATCCAGTAGGAGCCCGTGCGTACGTACTCTTCAATCTGCCGGAAGATCCAGGGATTGGAGGAGGCGGCCCGGCCTATCATGACCGCGTCACAGCCGGTTTCGGCGATCATCCGGACGGCGTCTTCCGGCTTGACGATGTCTCCGTTGCCGATCACGGGAATGCGGACGGCGGCCTTCACCTCCGCGATACGAGTCCAGTCGGCCCTTCCGCTGTATCCCTGTTCGCGTGTGCGAGGATGGAGCGCGATGGCCTGCAGGCCGCAGCCTTCTGCCAGCTTTGCCATTTGAACATGGACGAGTTCCCGATCGTTCCAGCCTGCCCGGTATTTCATCGTCAACGGGATGTTGATGGCAGCCCGCACGGACCGCAACAGCCGCTCCACCAGCGGAAGATCTCGCAGCAGTCCGGATCCTCCGTTGCAGGTGACCACTTTCTTTACAGGGCAGCCGAAGTTAATGTCGACCGCATCAAAGCCCAGGTCCTGGCAAACCCGGGCGGCATCCGCCATGACATCGGGGTCCGATCCGAACAGCTGCGCCGTGATCGGGTGCTCTTCGGGCTCGAAGTACAGATACTGAAACGACTTCTTCCGCGCCTGTGCATTCCTTACGACGCCGTGGGAGCTGGTGAACTCCGTCATGAGGAGTCCGCACCCGCCCTGGCTCCGAATCAGCCGCCGGAAGACGGTATCTGTCACACCGGCCATGGGAGCGAGCACGGTCGCCGGACTCACGGTTACCGGGCCGATGCGAAAAGACTGCGGAAACGAGATCATCGAAACGCTGTTCTTATTCTACCGGCTTCAGCGGGACTTCTTCGAGGCGCAAGCAAATGCAATGCAACGGAATGGCGCTCTGCTGCGTATGAATGGATGTATTCGAGGAGGCTCCAGTGAACTCGAAGGTCTTGTTGGGATTTGCGGCAGGCGTATTGCTCGCTGGCGGAATCGCTTACTTCATGGACAGGTCTGAGTCGGCTCCGAGTGCGGTGCAGCAGGTGGCGCAGACGGAGCAGCAAAGCGCACAGCCTGACGCTGCGCCGCCACCTGAGAAGAAGGCTGTTGAAGCTCCGGCAGCGGTTGCCGCGACTGACCGCAGGACGGCGAAACCGAAGCCTGCCGCGTCCAGAGCGCCGGTTGCGCGGGCGACGCACAGGACCACGCCTCCAGAGAG
>JADGHK010000192.1 GCA_019686145.1 Bryobacteraceae bacterium
GCACACGGATGGCATCGTGGCCAATGAGGTCGTGCGGCTGCTTGAGGAACGGAGGAAGGACCGGTTCTTTATCGCGGCGGGATTCTACCGTCCCCACGTGCCGTGGATTGCCCCCTCCAAGTACTTCGACCTGTACCCGCTCGAAAAGATCGACCTCGTCCCCTTCGACGAGAGCGAGATGAGGATTGCCCCTGAGCTGGCGTACTTCACGAGGCCGGCGAACTGGGGCATGAGCGAAAAGCAGCGTCGCGACGCCATTCGCGCCTACTATGCCTCCATCGCTTTCCTCGACGCCCAGGTCGGCAAACTCCTCGATGCCCTGGACCGGCTGAAGCTTACGGACAGTACAACGATTGTGTTCTGGAGCGACCACGGCTATCAGCTCGGAGAACACGGCCAGTGGATGAAACAGACCCTGTTTGAGGCATCGGCACGCGTGCCGCTCCTCATCGGCGGCGCCGGCATCCAGGCGCGAGGGCGCGCGAGCGGCCGTACCGTAGAGCTTCTTGATCTTTATCCAACCCTCGCGGACCTCTGCGGGCTGGCTGGCGCTCCCGCCAACCTGCACGGACAAAGCCTCAAGCCGCTGCTAAAGAAGCCGGACGCGCCGTGGAGCAAACCCGCAATCACGCAGGTGGCACGGCGAAATCGCGAGCAGATGAGCATGGGCTACTCCATCCGCAATGAGCGGTACCGCTACACCTTCTGGAATGAGGGCGAAAGCGGCGAGGAGCTCTACGACTACCGCACAGACCCCAGAGAACTCAAGAATCGAGCCGGGGACCAATCGCTTGCGAGCGTGAAGAGCCAGTTGCGGTCCCAGTTGGTGGCGATCCTGGAACGGCGCGGCAAACGCCGCGCCTAGAACGCGCCTTCATCCGCAGAAGGACCGTAGAGCGCCGGCACCGGGACGTTATGGGCCCGGAGATAGACGGTTAGCTGCCCGCGGTGGTGAATCATGTGGTTCATGACAAAGCTGCGAAGAACGGCGATCCTGGGCATCGACAGAACGGTCGCGCCTCCTTTCAGCAGGCTCCATGGCTGGAGCAACTGCGAGTCAGTCGCTTGAGATATCGCTTCCCGGGCCGCGCTGCGGTTTTTGTCGAACATAGCGAGCAGCTCCTGGCGCGACTTGGCTTCCGGAAGGGGAGGCCGTTTCGGGCCGCCTGGCGGATCGAGGTCCAGTTGGTCCTGCCCCAGCGTATAGATTGTCCAGCTCGGCAGGTTCGCGAGGTGCGTCGCCAGCCATCCAAGACTTGCCGACTTCTCATGCGGTTGCCAGCTCAGCTTGTCCTCGGGCACCCTCTCGAGCGTCTTCCGGGTGTTCGCCATCTCGTGGTCGAATTCGGGTAACAATGCTTCGTTCAGCGGCATGACTTCCACTCTAACCAATGCAGGCGCACGGTACTGGCATGGCAGGAATCAGCTCAACGACACGGTGGTATCAGCGATTGGAGCAATTTATCCGCTTCATTCGCCCCGAGGGTAGCAGCCCAGCACGCGGATAAAATCGGCGAGCTCGCCAAGGTGCCCCAAGGCTTTCTGACACTTCGGATCTTCCACGTTGCCAAGGAAGTCGAGGTAAAAGAGGTATTCCCACGGCCTGCCGCGCAAGGGACGGGATTCGATCTTCGTCAGGCTGAGGTCCCGGAGCGCGAACGCGCTCAAGCTCCGAAACAGCGATCCCGGCTGATTCTTGGTAGTGAAAACGAGCGACGTTTTCCATCCGCGCTGGGGCGTCGACCGGAGCGCCGGTGCGGGATCGTTCGGCCTGCGGAGGAGGAAGAATCGAGTGAAATTGGCGCGGTCATCCTCAATGGAACGTTTCAGGATGCGGGCCCCGTAGATTTGCGCGGCGATCGCCGACGCGATCGCTGCGGCGTCGTTCGGTCTCTCCTCCATCAGCATCTTCACGCTGCCCGCAGTGTCGTAATAAGGTACACGCTCAATCTCCGGATGGTCGGCGAAAAACTTCAGGCACTGGTTGAGCGCCACCGGATGAGAAAACACTCGCCGCACCTTCCTCAGGGAAACGCCAGGCGGTGCAATCAGATTGTGAACAATGCGGACACTGGTTTCGCCGACAATCTGCAGCTGGAAATTCAGCAAATGGTCGTAGTTTTCGTGTACCGACCCGTGCAGGGTGTTTTCGATCGGCACTACCGCGGCCCCGACTTCGCCGGACTTGAGCGCCTGAAAAACCTCCTCAAAGCGCGGGTACGGCTTGACCTGCACCGAGTCCCCGAGCAACTGCCTGGCTGCTTCCTGGCTGAACGCGCCCAACTCCCCCTGAAAGGCGACCAACTCGCGACGATTCTTCACATTAGGATTGTAGCGTTCAGGCCTTCGCCTCGTCTTCAAGGCTTCTCCCGTCCCAGCGTTTCGCATCCCCGGCAGGCAATCCCAGCAAGTCCAGCACGCGGTCGACGCTGTGGTCGACGATGTCCATCACCGTCTGCGGTTGGTGATAGAAGGCAGGCACGGGCGGGCAAAGGATCGCTCCCATCTCGGCAAGGGCAACCATAGTACGCAGATGACCAAGGTGGAGCGGTGTCTCACGAACCATCAGAATCAGCTTTCGGCGCTCCTTGAGCGTGACATCAGCAGCGCGCACAAGGAGGTTGGAGCTGATTCCCGCGGCAATGGCTGACATGGTGTGGATCGAGCATGGAGCGATCACCATGCCGTCGGTGAGGAAGGAGCCGCTGGCAAGGCGGCAGCCGACGTCCTCGAGCGGATATGAATAGTGGGCTAACCTTTTAAAATCCGCCGCTTTCTTACCTAATTCCAGAAAAGCCGTCCGTTTGGCCGAGCGCGTCAATACCAGATGAATCTCAACCGAAGGATCGCGCCGGAGTTTTTCCAACAATCGCAATCCGTAAATCGAGCCGCTTGCGCCGGAGACCCCGACGATCAATCGCATCCGAGCGCTCCGGAAAGTACAGCACTTTGATAACCGGATCGATAACAGGTCGCCAGACTTTTCACGATTCTTCTCCAGGCGGCCGCCGCCTGTTCCGAAATCAGAACAGGGGCCTCAGGCCGCGCTTGCTGTCAGCTACGCTGGTAGCTATAATCCATAGCCTAACAGTCAAATTGTTTACTTGGGTTCACATATCCTTCCCGCGCTCCTTCCTGGAGAGGAAGGAATCAACATTATGGAAGATGCCGGGCAAAAGTTAAAGCGCGCGCGGGAACGCCTCAACCTCCGCTATCGAGATGTCGAGGAGGCGAGCCTCAGAATCGCGAACCGTCATAATAATGATGAGTTTGCGATCGCTCTCAGCCGGCTCTCCGACATTGAGAACAAGGGGACCGTTCCCACCATCTACCGGTTGTACTCCCTGTGCGCGATTTATCGATTGAGTTTTCGAGATGTCCTGGAGTGGTACCGGGTGGATCTGTCGCAGCTGCCTGCGGACTCCATCCTCGCCGAGATCGATCGGACTCATACCATCGGCTTTGACGCCGAGGATTTCGGAGAGGTACAGTTTCCGCTCTCGCTCGACCCCGGGCTGGACCTCCGCCGGACCACGTTCCTCAGCCGCGCCATTCAGCGCTGGGGCAAGCTGCCCTTAATCCTGCTGAACGGCATGGAACCAAAGAACTACCGGTACGGTTTTATAGGCACAGAAGACTGGTCCATGTACCCGCTTTTGCAGCCAGGTACTTTCGTAATGGTAGACGAAACGCGACGAAAAATTGTCAACAGCGGCTGGACCCACGAATTCGAAAGGCCAATTTATTTCTTGGAACATCGCAGCGGATTTTCCTGCGGCTGGTGCTTCCAGACGGACAAGCACGTGATGCTTCAGCCGCACCCTGCTTCGATGTGCAGTCCCGAAACCTTCTCATATCCCGACGAAGTCGACGTGATCGGACAAGTCGTCGGCGTGGCTATGCGTCTCGATCAGGGCAGGCGACGCCGTACTCGTTCCTGAGCAGCTCCAGCAGGGCGTCGAGGTTGGCAACGTGGAGCTGAATCTCGGCGTCATGCGCGTCGGCAGGGAAGATCGTGCGGTAGCTGCGCAGGCGCAGCCACGCCTCAATCACAGTCCGGCGGTCTGTCTCAAGATTGTGGAGGTACACCTGGAGGTCAGCCCGCTGCTCCTTCAAAGGGAGGGAGAGCCACGCTTCAAAGGTCTCGCGGTGGCTGTCCCGGAGAACTCGATGCGCCTCCTCGTCCCCGAAGCGGGCGGCGAATCCGTGATGCTCATACTGCCCGGTATTAGGATTTCGTAATCCGGCGAGATAGACCAATCGACCAAATAAACAAGGAATTTGGGACAGGGTATTTCGCCAAAGATCGGCGGCGGCATTCAATCTAAGATTCCTATTCGCCTCAGTCCCAGCCATAACCCTTATTTCCTGTCTCCCACGGCTCGAATTTGCAGTCTCTAAAACGGTCATGCCCCTGGTGCATCGCGGCCCCTCTATCCCGCTCAATTATAGGCTGCGACGCAAAGAGCCGCATCCCACATTCAAACTGTTCTGAAAATCGAAAATCTGAAACGCCACTCCCCTATTGAATCCGGGACGGCTGTAACTTTGTTCTGGTAGTTCAAACCCCGCTAAGGAGAACAAAATGAAGAAGTTTTTGCTTGCAATGATCCTGACGCTGCAGTTTGTCGTGGTGGCTGCCGCGGACCATGTCCCCTATCCGGATTGCGCCCCCTGCACCGTGACCGCCCGGACTCGGTAGTAGCAGGAGCTGGCGATGTTAGAATCGTGAGGGGAGTCTAGACGTACTCCCCTCAGTCGCCATGCACCACATGTCCCCCCTGGAACATGGATTGTGGTTGTCCAGTATTGTCGGCTACGCACTGGTCTTATTCCGCCTCTCATGGAGCGGATTACTGAGGACGTACCGCTGCTTTGCTTTTTACCTGGGCGTCGAACTCTCCCGATCCCTGCTGCTGCTCTCCGTTTTCTTCCTTGACAGGAAAGACTACGGGTGGGCATTCCTCTTGACCGCGCCTGTTGTCTGGCTTGCGTTCATTCTGGTAGTACTGGAGCTCTATTCACTCGTACTTAAGAAATATGAGGGCATCTCCACGGTAAGTCAGTGGGCGATGCGCGTCGTCCTCACCATTGCCGTCCTCGTTGCCATCCTGACGCTGCTGCCTGAGATGCCTCCCGACGCCAAGAGATTCGAGTGGCTGACGATTGCTTCCCTGATCGAGCGCGGAGTTGTGTCCAGCCTGGTGGTCTTCCTGGTGATCATTACGGCCTTTCTCGTCTGGTATCCGGTTCCGTTAAGCCGCAATACGATCCTTCACACGACGCTGTACTCGCTGTATTTTCTCGTAACCGCCGTGGGTCTTTTCTGGCGCGATATGACGTCCTATGACCTGACGCGGCAGATGAGCACTACTCTAATGGCGCTCACAAATGTGTGCTTACTGCTGTGGCTGGTTTTCTTGAGACGCAGTGGCGAGGTGGTCAAAAGCCGGATCGGCGCCCGTCTCAGTGCGGAATCCGAAGCTCGATTACTGCAGCAACTCGACTCCATAAACTCCTCGCTTCTGCGATCATCGCGGCGATAAACGCCAGGAACCGAATTTTAGCCTCGTTTTTCAGAACTAAAATTCGATTGCCTTCGCCATTTTCTCCGGTTATTATTCTGAAGATGCTGTTGGGAGGCTACGGATGACCATCCTTTGGGTTTCCTTCGCTGTGGCGCTGACCGTCGCAGTCACTATGGCGTATTTCCTTCGAATGGCCGTGCG
>JADGHK010000193.1 GCA_019686145.1 Bryobacteraceae bacterium
GTCTCGGAAACAACCCGATGCCTCGCCGTGCCAGCGGAAGCTCCGGAAATGCGCGGGGCCAATCAAGGCAAGAGACCAGCCTGCATGAACAAATCAGGCTGGCTGAAGCTCTACTTTCTTACCGGCCAACGACAGGTTCTCGCGAATGTACGTCTCATCCCAAAGGTTGGAGATGACAGCGGAAATATACGGATTCTGAAGCGACCAGAGGTAAGCCTTCATCGGCGGCTTCATGTCACCGGGGATGATGCGATTGATCTTGTCGATCCGCCACTGCGGCACAGGCTGCAAGGACTTGTGATGGGTGGCGACGGACATTGCCACCTTCATGGCGATGATGCCGATGCCCTTCGCGTGCGCCTGCCGGATAGGCTCCTCCAGATAGCCGCCGTTGATGACGTTGTAGGCGAGCATGATTGCGTCGTAGTGCCCCAGTTCGGTCACGCGGCGGAGAATGCCGGCAGGGTCCGTGTGGGAGGTGACCCCGAGGAAGCGGACTTTGCCCTGCTTCTTCAGCGACAGGAAGGTTTCGTAAATTTCAGGAATTTCCAATTCTTCGGGCGTACATGCGCCATGAGGACACATGACGAGATCGAAATGATCCGTCCCGACGCGCTTCAAACTGCCCTCAAGCGACTGGACGATGAAATCCCGGTACTTCCGGCTGCCCTCCACCTTGTGGGCATAATCCTTCATCATCGCGTTGCTGAGGTAGGCCGGACCCACCTGATTGCGCTGCCCCGGATAGTAATCCAGAAAGTAGCCGGGTTTCAGGATGCCGCGCTCACGCACCATTTCCTCGGCACGCTTCCGGATGGCATTCTGCTTCTCACCCGGGAGGCCGTCGAAGATCTCTTTGTAGAGCTGGTTCCGCACGCTCTGCAAGCCGCTGATCTTCGTTGTGAGAAACACTTTGCCGCGCCTGGACGAGCCCTTGAGGAGTTTTCCATATGACAGTTCGCAGTCACCTTGTCCGTAAGCCGGCGCCATATCGAGGTAGTTCAGTCCCATCTCAAGCGCCAGGTTCAGATGCTGCCAGTTGTCGCTGCGGATTGGGTCGCCGCCGCACACGATTTCGGAAATCATCATTCCCGTGCGGCCCAGCCGGCGGTAAGCCATCCCCGGCTGCCGGTTGCGCCACTCTACGTTTGCGGCTTTCTCGTCAGCCGCTTCAACAAGGCCAGCCGCGCCTGCAGTGCATGCGGCGGCGGCGGCCGTTTGCCGCAGGAAGCTCCGGCGGCCGATAAGATCTGGCTCCGTGTGACTCATCGTGCTGCTCCTCCTTTGCATTCCTACTACTCCCGGCTGCGGAAAGCCGAATGCAATCATTCTACACGCGGGGCGTCAAACACAGTGGAGGCCGGATCTTGGCGGCGACTGTCTGGAAAGGGTACATTGCCTTCGGTCTCATCTCGGTTCCGATACGGCTGCACTCCGCCGCCCGGCCGGTCCACATCTCCTTCCACCAGCTTCATGCCCCGGATCTGACACGCGTCAAACAGCAGCTTTACTGTCCGAACGACAACCGGGTTGTCGACAGATCGGAGATCGTAAAGGGCTACCAGATTGCCAAAGATGAGTGGGTGGTCGTAGAACCGGATGAGATCAGGAAGGTGGCGCCCAAGTCATCCGAAGTGATGGAGATTCTGGACGTCGTGAAGATGCAGGACGTCGATCCGCTGTATCTCGAGTCCTCCTACTATGCGGTGCCGGAGGCGGCAGGCGCGAAAGCGTATTATCTGCTTGTTCAAACGATGGAGAAGACAGGCCTCGTAGCGATCGCCAAGCTGGCGATGCACAGCCGGGAGCATACCGTCCTGCTGCGCCCTCGTGAGAACGGCCTTGTTCTCCACACGTTGTATTACCAGAACGAAGTGCGAAAGGTGCAGGTAGAGGAGGATCTCAGTCACGTCAAGGCGACCGAGCGCGAGCTGGAGCTTGCCGAGCAGCTTCTCCGAAGCCTGGAAGCGCCGTTCCAGCCGGAGAAGTATCACGACGAATACCAGCGCCGGCTGCAGGAGCTCATTGACGCAAAGAGCCACGGAAAGCGGGTACGGCCGACGCCGCCGTCGAAAGTTGCGCCTGTCATCGACATCATGACCGCGCTGGAACAGAGCCTTCGAAAGATTCCAGAGAAAAAGCCCGCTGCCAAGGCCCAACCCGCCGAGAAGAAGCCGCGGCGGAAAGCCGGTTGAATCTGACTCGATCGAGCCCGCGCGCGTATTTAAACAACCGGAGCCGGTTCGCTGGTGACGTACTCCATCAAGTAGAGGCTGCCCGGCGACATCGCGCTGACACGCGGACCCGGCAGGATGATGCCCGCGAGATTAAGCGGGTCGGCGTTGGGGATCCGCAGATGGTCTTCCGGATGCTCCGCCATGCGGCGAACGGATCGCAGAAGGTCGACGGCGTCGGGCAGGGCGAACTGCTCGCCGACGAACCCGGCCACAAACCGCCCGCCGCGAACCTCGCCCCGAGCTTCCATTCGCCGCAATACGGGCAGCAAGTCCCGCCACGGAGGGGCGATCGTTTCCCGAGCCAGTAGATCGCGGAACACCACACCCCATCGCCGGAGCAGCTGCAAGGCGAACCGCTCCACCCGTTCGTCCGCAGCCCCACCGGCATCATGCCGAACCAGACTCCAGCGTCCTGCTGCGTGCCGGGGACGCGCGTGCCGTCCGCTCCCTTCCCCGCGCCGGCGTTTCGGATCGATGAGGGCGCGAAGGTTCTCAAAGCCGTCGCCCGTTACCTGTCCGGCGGCCACCAGCTCCCAGAGGCCATCCTCCACCTCGCTTGGCAGTCTCCGGGTTCCGCGCACGAGGTCGCCGAAGAAGGACGCACCGCGGTCCTGCAGGTAGGCGAGGATCTCGCGGGCGGCATGAGACAAGGCATCGATCGGAATTGAGGAATCCGACGAACCAAGGAGCCATTCGGCGTTCTCCCGCAGGAACAAAGCCACAGGAGTGAGCCGGGTGGGTCTTACGCGGCGTCCATCGGCCTCGAGCAGGGCACGGTGCGGGGAGAGCCGGGCCCACATCACCTCCCCCGACAAACAGAGCTCGTCGAGATACTCCGGCCTGTATTGTGCGATCCGGCTGGCGAGGACTTGCGATTCCCACGCTGCGGCGGGCACTTCATAGCCTTCCAGCTGCCGGATAATTTGCAACGTTCCCTCGACTCCGTGGAGTTGCGAACCCGGCAGCAGGTGGTGCCACCGGCAGAGGAAGCGCTGGAAGTCCATGGCGCTCACCGGCTCGATCTCGCGCCGCAGGCGTCCTAGCGTCGTGCGATGAATTCGCGCGAGCACCCGACGGTTGCACCACTCCAGATCGCCATCCTTCGACATGTTCCGGAAGTGGCCGCGGAGTACCTGCCCCTCCGCTTCCAGACGGGCAAGCGCCTGTTCCACGTCGGACGGAGGCAGTCCAAGCCGGGCGGACAGATTGGCAACGGTCATCGGCCCGCTGGACTCCATCCAGCCGCGCAGAATTGCGATGGCATCGTCCGCAACCTCGCGTTTCTCAACGGCAGTCCAGAAGTCCATTCCGGCGCGGCGATGGACGCAGGCGCGCCCGTCGCGGTGCAATTCCTCGAACCAGTGCTGCCAGTCCGGCACGGGCGGCAAGGAAATCAGCGTGAGGAGTGCGTCGTGCAGTTCATCTGCGTCACGCACCGACGGCCAGGATTCCGCCGCCACCTGCTCAATCGCCGCTACATCGAGAACGCCCGCTCCTTGTGCGAAATCCGCCGGCAGCGACCGCCGCATCTGAACAGCGCGCGTGCGCCGCTCCTCAAGGGGCGCGTCATCCAGAAATGCATACGGGTTCGCGTTTAGAATCTCATGGGAGAAGGGCGAAGGCTCGGGATTATCGATAGTGACGACGCGAATCTTGCCCGACTCAATTCGTTCGAGCACCTCGCGGAGCCCGTTGAGGTCCATCGCCTCATGCAGGCAATTGTTGATGGTTTCCTTGACAAGCGGATGGTCGGGAATCCGGATGGGGCCGGTCAGATTCTCCGCGCAGGCAACCTGGTCCGGAAACACCGCCGCAAGCAGATCGTCGGCCCTCATGCGCTGGATTGGGGGCGGGATTTTCCTGCCTCCCCTCGAACGGGGCAGCACCAGCGACCGCGAGGCGTTCCAACGCCACCGCGCGGTGAACATCGGCGCGGGGAGCAGAGCCTGCCGGAGAACGTCCTCCACGGTGTCTGGATTTAAGAAAGCGAACACCAGCTCGAGCGGGAATGAATGATGCTCCCCAAGGGAGATCACTAAGCCGTTGTCCGTTGCGGCAGCCTGCAGCTCAAAGTTGAAGGTGCGGCAGAAACGCTTTCGCAGGGCAAGCCCCCAGGCGCGTGTGATGCGCGATCCGAAGGGAGCATGCAGCACGAGTTGCATGCCTCCGCCCTCATCGAAGAACCGCTCGGCAACGACGGTGTTCTCGGACGGCAGAGCGCCGAGCGCAGCTGCTCCCGCCTGTATATATGCAATTGCCTGCGCCGCACCGGCTGCATCGAGGCCGCACCGGGTCATAAGAAACTCGGACGCGCCGGACGGGTCGTTCAGTACCCGCTCCCGGACTTCGGAAACAGCAGCCGACAGCTCGCGGGACCGCCCGGGCGCTTCCCCCAGCCAGAAAGGGACGGACGGAGGAGCGCCGTGCGCGTCCTCAACACGCACGCGCCCGGGCTCCACCCGTTTGATCCGCCAGGAATGCGTCCCAAGCAGGAAGACGTCTCCCGCAAGGCTCTCAACCGCGAAATCCTCGTCGACTGTGCCGATCGTCTTTCCTTCCGGCTCAAGGACAACGGAGTAGTTTGCGTTGTCCGGAATGGCGCCGCCGGATGTAATCGCAGACAACCGGGCGCCTCGGCGAGCACGGAGACGGCCGTTGACCTGATCCCGGTGAAGTAAAGCGCCGCTCCGGCCGCGCGAAGTCGCGATCCCGTCGGACAGCATGCTGACGACCACATCGAAATCGGAGCGCGGCAGGTCACGATACGGATAGGTTCCCCGCACCAGAGCATACAGCTCGTCTTCGTTCCAGACGCGGCACGCCGTTTCCGCAACAATCTGCTGTGAGAGCACATCGAGCGCATTCTGCGGGATCTCGATCTCCTCAAGCGCCCCAGTGCGGATGGCGAAGACCAAAGCGGCGCACTCGAGAAGCTCATCCCGAGTGCTGACGAAGATCCGCCCCTTGGGCACAGCTCCCACCCAGTGGCCCGAGCGGCCGATACGCTGCAAGCCGACCGCAATGGAGCGCGGCGATCCAATTTGACACACGAGGTCAACAGTGCCGATGTCAATGCCAAGTTCGAGGGAGGCCGTCGCCACCACAGCGCGCAATTCGCCGGACTTCAAACGGGACTCGGCCTCAAACCGCAGCGATCGAGCCAGACTTCCGTGGTGGGGCAGTACGACCTTCGGCCCCAGCCGCTCATTCAGCGCGTGACACACCCGTTCGGCAAGACGGCGAGTGTTGACAAACACAAGCGTGGTGCGGTGAGCACGGATCAAGTCTGCCACGCGATCGTAAATCTCGGCCCACATCTCGTTGCTTGCGACGGATCCGAGTTCGTCCTTCGGCACCTCAATCGCAAGGTCCATGGGTCTGCGATCGCCGACGTCGATGATGCGGGTGGCGGGTCCGAGGAACCGTCCGACCTCCTCGATGGGGCGTACCGTGGCCGA
>JADGHK010000194.1 GCA_019686145.1 Bryobacteraceae bacterium
GTCTATTGGTATTCTTTTTTGTGCCGCGGCGCTGTGTGGGGCCGCAGAGTTTTCAACCGGTCAGGCAGCGCGCGCCGTGATCGGACAAAAGACATTTACGGCGCAGGAGGATGGAACTTCCAGCAGCCTTTTGGGGAACGTAAGCGGGTTAGCATACGCAGATAACATGCTGATTGTTGCCGACTCGAACATTCTAACGGATCAACCCAATGGCAATAACAATCGAGTCCTTATTTTTCGTAATCTGAATTCATTACTCCCTGCTCCGCTGGATTCGATCCCACTGACTGGCGACCGTTGCCCGGTCTGTAAGGGTGTTGCGAGCACAGTCCTCGGACAGACGGATTTTGACAAGAAAGAGTTTCGGCCGCCTGCAGCCAATGTGCTCCGGCATCCGACCGCTGTTGCTACCGACGGGCAGCGGCTGGCGGTCGCAGACACCGATTTCAACCGAGTGCTGATCTGGAATTCGATTCCGACGAGCAATGATCAGCCTGCCGATGTTGTTGTCGGCCAGGAAAATGCGACATCGGTGCCCGTGCGTCCACGCACGTTTGCCGATCAGCGGTCTTTGCGCGGCCCTCAAGGAGTCTGGATTCAGGGCAACCGCCTCTTTGTGGCCGACACAGGCAATCATCGCGTCTTGATCTGGAATTCTATCCCTACGCAGAATAACCAACCGGCCGACATTGTACTGGGCTTTCCCGACTTCACCAGCACGAAATCAGGCCTGCTCCCCGATCCGTCACCTAGCTCTCTCCTGAATCCCGTCTCGGTCACCTCGGATGGGGTTCGGCTGTACGTCACCGATCTTGGTCACAACCGGGTCCTGATCTGGAACAGTATCCCGACATCCAACAACCAGCCCGCCGACTTGGTCCTCGGGCAGCCGGATATGAACAGCAGCGATGCGAACAACAGCACCAAGCTCTGCGAGCCGACGGGGCAGGATGAGGACGGTAATGACGTCTACCCTCCCCGCTGTGCTGCAACGTTGGACTTCCCACGCTTTGCTCTCTCGGATGGAAAGCGGCTGTTCATCGCGGATGGCGGTAACGACCGGGTGCTCGTGTACAACTCGATCCCGACCCAGAATGGCCAGGCTGCAGATGCGGTGCTCGGTCAGCCAAGCGACCAGATCAGCCAGATTTCAGATTCCGATCCGTCGCGCAATTCTGCTGCTGATGCGCTGCGGACGCCGATGTCCCTTGCCTGGGATGGCACCAATCTCTACGTCAGCGATCTGTTCAACCGGCGCATCATGGTCTTTACGCCGGGCGAGCGCCTCATTCCCAACACCGGCGTGCGAAATGCAGCGAGTCCGGAAGTTTTTGCCGTCGGCACAGTAAAGTTCGGCGGCGAGATCAAAGCGGATGAGGAAGTCATTGTCAAGATCGGAGAGAAGGAGTACCGATACAAGATTGTAGCCGACGACAATTTCGCCTCCGTAATCCAGAAGCTGGTGGACATGATCAATGCGGGCGAGGGCGATCCTTTAGTGCTTGCCACACCCAACACGACCTTGAACTCGATCATCTTCACCGCCCGTGAAGCGGGACCGGCCGGCAACAACGTCAGCTTCTCGGTGACGACCGAGCCTGCCGCGGCATCGATTACCACCGAGACCTCCGGTGCCAACTTGCAAGGCGGGCAGGATGCCGCGAAGATCGCTCCCTTTTCCCTCGTTTCGCTGATCGGCGATGGTTTGGCCGAAACTACGGTTGTTGCCGACTCCTCAAGCGGTGAGCTGCCGCGGGAACTGGGCGGTGTGGAGGTGTATTTCGACGGCATCCGTGCACCTCTGCTCTATGTGTCGCCGAATCAAATTAATGCCCAGATGCCGGTAGAAGTCGCGGACGCGAAAAGCGTGAGCGCCTACGTCCGGATCCAGAAATCGACCGGGACGATCATTACGACGCCGATTGCTGTCCCGATTGTCCCGCAGAATCCCGGTATCTTTGCGCAGGCCGGAACTGACCCTCGTCCAGGTGTCGTCATGCACGGCAGCAGCTATGCGACAGGCACGATCCTGTTCACCGGAACAGCCAAAGAGAACGAAGTGGCCACGGTCACGATTGAGGATCGGAGCTATTCGTACACGATCAAGGCGAACCAGACGATCGATAACGTTCGCGATGAACTGGTCACGTTGATCAACCAGTCCGATCCTCAGGTAGTAGCCGACGGTGCAGTCACGTTCGGCGTCTGGCTGCGCTTACGCGCCCGTGTCCCCGGCAAAGCGGGTGAAGGCATCCGGTACGGAGCGAGCTCGACAGAAGGCGGCCAGATTATCCTCTCCCCCACGGGATCGGCGCTGTGCTGCTCCAACATCGAGGGCGCCCTGGTAACCGAAGAGAATCCTGCCGTCCCGGGTCAGTACATCAAGGTGCTGGCCACGGGCCTTGGTCTCGTGAAGCAGGACGAAGCACGGCAGGCTATGATCACCGGCAGAGCGTACGACGGTCCGGTTCAGAATGAGCCGAACGAGTTCGTATCGTCACTGGCGGGCGGCAAAACCGCGAACGTGATTTCGGCGAACCTGCTTCCCGGCAGCTTTGGAGTTTACGAGGTGCTGCTCGAACTGAACTCGGATCTGCCGACGAATCCGCGAACCCAGCTGACGATCGCCCAGAGCGTCTACGTCAGCAACATCATCACGTTCCCGGTCTTCAATCCGAAGCCTCCTGAAGAATAAGCGGGAAGGGCCGCATCGAAGGGTGCGGCCCCCTCAAGTTCTCAGTACAGCAGCCACCCAAACCAGACGAGCGCTACGGCGAGCAGGAAAACCGCGGGTGCGTGCGAGAGCCAGAGCGGCGTTCGCCACCGGGCGGCACGACGTCCAATCACCCAAAGCAGTGCGGCGAGCAGCAGCTCGCCCGTAAAAAGCCCTGAAAGAAACGACACTCCGCCGTCGGAAACTTCCGTGAGGTACGCATGGAGCGCGAGTCCGTGAAATGCGCCGAGAACTCCCACGATGAGCCAGCGCTGTCCGGCTTTGGGCAGGAGCAGCACTTCAACAGCAAGGTAGGCGACCGTCAGAGCGGAAGCAGCTTCGATGAATCTCGGGGATGCCTGCCATGGCATTCGGGAGACAGCGAAGGCAACGGCGCCCTGCCCGAGAAGGAACATCGCCAGTAGCTGAATCAGCTCACGCAGAGAGCGGCCGGCGACGACGAGGGCCAGTAGAAAGAGCGGCAGCGAGGGAGCGGCGCCCAGACGGAAAAACCCGGCCGCGGCATGTTGCGCCGCTACTTCAAACGGCGCAGGGGGTTCGAAACGAATTGTCGCTGACGGAGCCGACAGTTCGAGCACCGCCTGGTCCCTCTCGTTCCCTCGCACTGCTCGGATGACATGAACGTGATTTGGGACCGTGACGATGTGCAAGCGTGACTCGATATGCAGGCTCTTCGGAGGCTCAGGGAAGTTGTACACAGCGGAACAGCGCAGCGTTTCGTCCGCCGGATTCGGCTGGCACCGGCCTTCTATCAAACGCGCTCCGGCAAAGCGGACCGCTTCGAGCAGCGCGTCCGGACGTTTCAAATGCGAGGCTTCGAAGAGCGGCATCCGGAGATCGTACGTGAGCCTGGCGCCTTCCAGGCGGGCTTCCCCAGTGCTGATGCTGACCATGTGCGCGGCGAGGGGAAGTGCGAGTGCCAGCACGAGCAATGAGGCGGTTCGATGCATCCGGGCGTGTCTCTTGGAGTGAATTCCGGGGATAGCCGGCACGGGGAAGCAACGGCATCGCCGGCATACGGCTCTCCGAAATCAATATACTGAAATCACGGCACGAGGCCTAGGACAAGACGCCGCCGCCGGGCGGCACATTCGGCGAACTGCATGACCGAAGCGGCAACCGAACACATGAGGCGGCTGGTCGAACGGCTGCAAGACCTGCAGGACCGGCTGCGCCAGGGCGGCGGGGCCGCCAGGATCGAAAAGCAGCATCGCGACGGAAAGCTCACCGCCCGTGAGCGTGTCGCTCAGCTCATCGACCCTGGCTCAATGTTTCTCGAAATTGGCCTGCTCGTGGCCTACGACCAGTACGACGGGCAGGCTCCGGCTGCCGGTGTCGTCACAGGGCTAGGGCGGATCGAAGGACGCCCGGCGGTGATCGTAGCGAATGACGCAACGGTCAAGGCAGGGGCGTGGTGGCCGGAAACGATCAAGAAGATTCTGCGGGCGCAAGAGATCGCGATGCGGAACCGCATCCCGATCTTCTACCTCGTAGACTCCGCCGGTGTGAATCTTCCGCTGCAAGACGGAATCTTTCCCGGCCAGTACGGCGCAGGCCGCATCTTCTACTACAACTCGTTGATGCGGCGCCGCCTGCGCGTACCCCAGTTTGCCGCCGTCATGGGTCCCTGCATCGCCGGAGGCGCATACCTGCCTGCTTTGAGCGACGTGATCTTTATGGTGGAGGGCACGAGCTTCATGGGGCTCGGTGGCCCGAATCTCGTTAAGGGGGCGACGGGCCAGGTGGTGGACGCCGAATCGCTGGGTGGCGCCAGGATGCACACAGCAACAAGCGGTGTCGCCCACTACCGGGCGAAGGACGACTCGGAATGCCTCCGGTTGATGCGGCAGAAGGCGCGAGAGCTACCGCCAGCACCGGAGCGCCCGAAGGGCAAGCCTCCCGCCAAGCCCGCCGAAGGACTGTATGAGATATTGCCCGCCGATCACCGCCTGCCTTACGACATGCAGGAGATTATCGACCGGCTGTTCGATGAGGGCGAGTTTCTCGAATTCCAGCCTGAGCACGCGCCGGAGCTGCTCTGCGCAACAGCGAGGCTGTCCGGCTACCCGGTAGCGATCATCGCCAACCGGCGGGGATTTCTCAAGTCGGCCGGCCGCCCACGTGTGGGAGGGATCGTCTACACGGAGTCAGCTCGCAAGGTTGCCTACTTTGTCGAGGCTGCCGAACGGCATGGACTGCCGATCATCTACCTGCAGGACGTATCCGGGTTCATGGTCGGCGTGGAGGCGGAGACCGAAGGGATTATCCGCGCCGGAGCGGAGATGGTGGAAACGATGGCCTGCGCGACGGTACCGAAGATTGTCCTTACCGTGAACCATGCGAGCGGCGCCGGCTACTATGCGATGGCCGGTCAGGGTTTCGATCCACACTTCACCTTTGGATGGCCGACAGCGCGGATCGGCGTCATGGAAGGCGACTCGGCGGTTCAGGCAATACACGGGCCGGAGCTGGACAAGTACAAAAGCAGCGGCCAGCCCGTACCGGAGGAACTTCAGCGCCGGATTGAAAAGACGCAGGCCGACTATGAGCGCTGGCTTGATGCGAAATATGCTGCCGCGCGCGGCCATGTGGACGCCCTTCTGGATCCGCTGGAAACGCGTCGTGTCCTCACGTTTGCAGTCGAGGTGACTACGTACAGGCGGCACCGGGAGCATCTCATTCTGGAGACTCTATGATTCGTATCGCGAGCGGGCAAGGCTTCTGGGGCGACTGGCTCGAAGCGCCCGTACGGCTCGTTGAACAAGGGCCGATCGACTACTTGATTCTGGATTATCTGGCCGAGGTCACAATGTCGATCCTGCAAAAGCAGAAGCAGGATGACCCGAACCTGGGCTATGCCCGGGACTTCCCTCCCCTGATCGGACGGATTGCGGCAACACTCCTGGAGCGGAACATCACCGTCATTGCCAATGC
>JADGHK010000195.1 GCA_019686145.1 Bryobacteraceae bacterium
CGGTCTTTGCCGACTGCTCCTACGAAGGCGACCTGATGGCGCAGGCGGGCGTCTCCTATACCGTTGGACGGGAGCCGGTCAGCCAGTACGGCGAGTCGTTAGCGGGCATTCGCGCCGAGACGCCAAAGCATCAATTTCGGGTCAACGTGCCGGCGTTCGACCGGAACGGTAACCTCTACCCGGAGATCAGCCCGGAACCGAAAGGCAAGCCAGGAGACGGGGATAAGCGGGTCCAGGCCTACAACTTCCGTGTCATTGCGACCGACGATCCCAATCTCCGGGTGCCATGGCCCCAGCCCGATGGCTACGACCCCAAGCGGTACGAGCTTCTTGCGCTCATGCTGGAGGCCGAGTACAAAAGGCTGGGCGACAAGCTGACCTTCAATGAAGTAGTCGGGATTGGCCGCATCCCCAACCGGAAAGCCGATTTCAATAATAAGGGCGCCTTCTCCACAGACTACATCGGGAAGAACTACGACTATCCCGACGGTGGGTACGCACGCAGGAAGGAGATCTGGGACGACCATGTGCGATATGTCCAGGGATTCTTCTACTTCCTGGCGCATGATCCACGAGTGCCCAGGATCCTGCAGTATGAAGCGCGCCAGTGGGGCCTTTCGCGTGACGAGTTTGAGGACAACGGTTACTGGCCGCACCAGCTTTACATTCGCGAGGGACGCCGGATGATCGGCGCCTACGTAATGAAGCAGCAGGACTTGCAGTCAGATCTGACGAAGCCCGATGTGATCGGAATGGGCAGCTACAACAGCGACTCCCACAACGTGCAGCGTTTCAGGAATGAAAAGGGATTTGCCGAGAACGAAGGGGACGTCCAGGTAGCGGTCAAGCCGTATCAGATTCCGTATCGCGTCATGTTGCCGAAGCCCGAGGAGTGTTTCAATCTGCTGGTTCCCGTGTGTCTCTCGGCGAGTCACGTCGCCTACTCCTCGATTCGCATGGAGCCGCAGTACATGCTTATCGGACACGCTGCGGGCGTCGCTGCAAAGCTGGCAGTCGCAGCGAACAAGCCAGTGCATGAAATCAATGTGAAACAGTTGCAGACCACCCTTCTCGACGAAGGCGGGGTATTTGAGTACAACCCGATTCCGCAGTGGTCGGCGATTGGTAAGCTGGCCCCTAAGCTGAACCACTGAGCCTCACCATTCTGAGAACACCAGCACCAGCAGTGTCCTTCTTTCGATTAACGCCCTGAAGGCGATTCCCGGAGGAACGTTCATGAATCGACGAGATTTCACGAAAGCAGTCACGCTGGCGACTGGCGTCGCGGCGAGCACCGCGAGCGCGCCAGCCGCGCAGCAGCAGACTTCGGAGGCAAGTTACGACTTTGTAGTCTACGGAGGCACGGCGGCCGGCGTTATGGCTGCGGTAGCCGCAGCTCGACAGGGGATGAAGACGGTTCTTCTGGAACCGCGGGACCATGTCGGCGGCATGGCCACCGGCGGGCTGTCGAGGACGGACGTCGGCAAGCGCGAATGTATCGGCGGGCTCGCCCTCGAATTCTACATGCGCGTCGGGCTCCGGTACGACATCCGCCGCTATGATCACTTTGTCGCCTGGTTTTATGAACCTAAGGTGGGCGAGAGCGTGATGCTCCAGATGCTGGATGAGGCGAACGTCAAGGTCCTGTTCCGCCACCGCTTGCGGGAGAAGGATGGAGTCGAGTTATCGAGTGGCCGCGTTCGCTCGATCGTAACGGAGAACGGCGTCAGATTTTTCGGGAAAGTCTTCGCTGACTGCACGTACGAAGGGGACCTGATGGCTCAGGCCAAGGTGAGCTATACCTGGGGCCGCGAGTCCATGCAGCAATACGGAGAGTCCCTCGCGGGGGTGCGGGAGAGGACGCCGCTGCATCAGTTCCTCGTCGATATTCCCGCCCGTGACTCAAACGGCAGGCTGTATCCGGAAATCAGCGATGCAAAGCTCGAAAAGCCGGGCACGGGGGACCGGAAAGTTCAGGCTTACAACTTCCGCATCATCGCAACAGATAATCCCAATATCCGGATTCCATGGCCGAAGCCCGAAGGGTACGATCCGAAGCGTTATGAGCTGCTCGCTTTACTGCTCCAGGCCGATCAGAAGAGGCTGGGGCGCCCTCACGTCTTACATGATCTGACACTGATTGCGCCGATCCCCAACCGCAAGGCGGACTTCAACAACAAAGGGCCTTTTTCGACCGATTACATCGGCAAAAACTATGACTATCCGGAGGGCAGCTACGCCCGGAAGGCGGAGATCTGGGAGGATCACGTCCGCTATGTGCAGGGCTTCTACTACTTCCTCGCAAATGACGACCGCGTGCCCCCGACCCTGCAGATGGAAGTGAATCACTGGGGTCTCTGCGCCGACGAGTATGAAGACACGAATTACTGGCCCCACCAGCTTTACATCCGCGAGGCGCGGCGCATGGTAGGCGAGTACGTGATGACGCAGAAGGACCTCCAGACGGACTTGCGGAAGCCCGATGTAATTGGAATGGGCAGCTACAACAGCGACTCGCACAACATTCAACGGATCGAGAACGCCCGCGGATTCGTTGAGAACGAGGGAGACATGCAGGTCCCCGTCAACCCGTACCAGATTCCATACAGAACGATCCTGCCCAAGAGGCAGGAAGTGACGAACCTGCTTGTGCCAGTCTGCTTCTCGGCGAGCCATGTCGCCTACTCGTCTCTGCGGATGGAGCCTCAGTACATGATCATGGGCCATGCCGCCGGTGTGGCGGCCAGCCTGAGCGCTGAAGCGGATAAGCCTGTTCAGGAGATTGACGTGAAGAAGCTCCAGTCGATCCTGTCAGACCAGGGCGCGGTGTTCGAATATGTCGCGATCCCGCAATGGTCCGCGATCGGCAAGCTGCGGACGCGTCTTGTGCCAAAGGGACCGGTCCGCTGGAATTATTGAGTCAGATAGGAGAAGGTCGTGAGCTTTCGGAATAAGGGCCGCCTGATTGCGGCCGCTCTCTCTGCCATCGCTGCCCTGGGCTGCACATCGTGCTCCGGCAATGGGCGCAAGGCCGACATTGTCATTTACGGTGGAACTTCCGCCGGAATCTCGGCTGCGATCCAGGCGAAGCGAATGGGAAAGAGCGTCATCGTGCTGGAGCCCGGGACCCACATAGGCGGGCTGACCACCGGCGGTCTTAGCTGGACCGATATCGGAAACAAGAAGGTCATCGGCGGTATCGCGCTTGAATTCTACAAGCGCATCAAGGCCCACTACGACAAACCCGAATCGTGGAAGTGGGAGACCAAGGCTGACTACTTCGAGCGCCGGCGAGGGCCGAACCAGATCAACGAAGAGGCGATGTGGACCTTTGAGCCCAAGGTGGCCAGCGCCGTCTTCGACCAGATGCTCGAGGAGGCCGGCGTCAAAATCATCACCCGCGCCCGCCTGGATCTCGCGCCGGGAAAAGGCGTTATCAAGGACAACGGACGCATCACCGCCATCGTTATGGAGGATGGGACGAGGTATGAGGGCCGCGTGTTCATTGACGCCACCTACGAGGGCGATCTCATGGCGAAAGCGGGTGTGAAATATACGATCGGGCGTGAGAGCAACTCGACCTACGGCGAGACCTGGAATGGTTCGCAGCCGGATCACTTCCACTACCATCAGTTCCCGAAAGGCGTCCGCGTGGATCCCTACGTCGTTCCCGGCAAGCCGGAAAGCGGTTTGCTGCCCATCATTGATCCCAAGGGTCCGGGTGACACAGGCGCGGGCGACCACCGCATCCAGGCTTACTGCTTCCGCATGTGCCTCACGAACGTACCCGAAAACAGGCTGCCGATTGAAAAACCCGAGGGCTACGACGAGCGCGACCACGAACTCCTGCTCCGCTTTATCGAGAGCGGGCAGTACCACGAACCTTCCAGCAAGTACGACCCGCTACCCAATCACAAGACGGACACGAACAACCACGGCGCCGTCTCCACCGACTACATCGGCGCGAATTACGATTACCCCGAGGGAGACTACGCCACGCGTGAGCGCATCATCAAACGCCACGAAGTCTACCAGAAGGGCTACATGTGGACTTTGCAGAACCACCCACGTGTCCCCGAAAAGCTGCGGGCTTACTACCGCCAGTGGGGCCTCCCCAAGGATGAGTTTGTTTCGAACGGCGGCTGGCCGACTCAGCTCTACATCCGGGAGGCGCGGCGCATGATCGGCCCGGTGGTGATGACCGAACACCACATCATGGGGCGGGAGTACGCCAGGGACTCCGTGGGCATGGGCGCTTATGGCATGGACTCCCACAACGTGCAGCGCTACGTAACCAAAGAAGGCTACGTGCGCAACGAGGGGAACGTGCAGGTGGGAGGATTCCCGCCCTATCCGATCAGCTATCAGGCGATCGTGCCGAGGCGGGAAGAGGCAAGCAATCTGCTGGTGCCCGTTTGCCTCTCTGCATCCCATATCGCCTACGGATCGATCCGGATGGAGCCCGTGTTTATGGTCCTTGGACAGTCAGCCGCGACCGCGGCGGCGCTTGCGATCGATTCCAACGCCGCTGTGCAGGATGTCGACTACGCGAGGCTCCGTGAACGCTTGCTCGCGGATAAGCAGGTGCTCGAAGCGCCGCCCGAACTCGTCCGCGGCGACCTCGATCCAACGACCATGGAAGGCGTCGTCATCGACGATCCGATGGCGCAGCTGAGCCCGGCGTGGAAGGGGGCGCGGGGCGATTCTCCCCGTCTCGGTTATGCCTATATGCATGACCTCGACGCGAGGGACGGCAAAGCCTACGCACGCTTCACAGTCAAGATGGGGCAGCCGGGCCGCTACAGGGTGAAGCTGCTTTATCCGAAGAAGGAGACCCGGGCCAGCAACACGCCGATTGAAATCGAGGGCGGCGGCAAAATATATCGCGCCAAGGTCAATCAGCGGAATGAACCCGTCTGGCTTGGGCCCTACGATCTGCCTGCCGAATTTACGGTGACCGTCACCAACCGGGGCACTAACGGCATGGTAGTCGTCGACGGCTTGCAGGTGGCCCCGGCCGTTCAATGATAACTTGGAGCTTACAATGAACCGGTTGTTCGCATTCCTTCTGCTCAGCGGCCTGCCTCTTACCGGGGTTGGCGCCGAGACTTTTGACGTCGTGGTTTATGGCGGAACCTCCGCCGGCGTGACAACGGCCGTAGCTGCCGCGCGTGAGGGCGCTACGGTTGCGCTGCTCGAACCCGGGCGCCATTTGGGCGGTATGTCATCGGGCGGCCTGGGCGCGACGGACTTCGGCAAGCAAGCCACCATCGGCGGCTTGTCCCGCGAGTTCTACGAGCGCGTCGGAAAGCACTACGGGCAGGAGATTGCCTGGCACTTCGAGCCCAAAGTGGCAGAGAAAGTCTTCAATGAGATGGTGACCGAGGCCGGGGTGAAGGTCTTTCTGAACCACAGGCTGAAAGAGAAACAGGGAGTCAGGAAGAACGGAAACCGGATCACCGAGATTGTGATGGAAAACGGAGCGGTCTTCCGCGCCAAGGTATTCGTCGACTGCACCTACGAGGGCGACCTGATGGCGTTCTCTGGTGTCTCTTATACCTGGGGCAGGGAACCGGCGAGTCAATATAACGAGAGCTTCGCCGGCGTCCGGGAGCTGGACAAGTATCATTACCACATCTTCCCGAAAGGCGTGTC
>JADGHK010000196.1 GCA_019686145.1 Bryobacteraceae bacterium
GGACGATGTGAACGATGAGGACTTGAAGATTCTGGCCCTCAACAGTCTGCTCCAAACGGACCCGGAGCGTGTGGTCCCGGCCATCGAGAAACTGCTCAAGGGCAGCGGCTCGCCGAGGGTGAAGGAACGGGCCTTGTTTGTGCTGGCGCAAAGCCCGTCCCCCAAAGCGCGGAACGTGCTCGCCGCGGTCGCGCAGGGCGGAGCAAATCCCGATCTTCAGATCAAGGCCGTAGAGTACCTGGGGATCCACGGAGGCAAGAATCCGGAAAACAGAAAGACTTTATCTGATGTGTATTCCGGCACAAACGACGTAAACGTCAAGCAGGCGGTTCTCCGCAGCTTCATGATTGCCCGTGATACGGAGCGTCTCATGGCGGCGGCGAAGTCTGAGTCTTCTGCGGAGTTGCGCGAATACGCAATCAACATGCTCGGCTCTCTGAAGGCCCAGGAAGAACTCTGGCAGCTCTATCAGGCGGAGTCCTCGCCGGAGATTCGCGCACGGATTGTCCAAGGGCTGTTTATCAGCGGGGACACCAAGCGGGTGCTCGAAATCGCAAGGCAGGAGAAAGCTCCTGAAGTGCGGCGGGAAGCAGTCTACCTGCTTGCGAACATGAAGAGCGTAGATGCCGATTCGCTCCTTTCGCTCTATTCAGCCGATGCCGAAACCAACGTGCGGCGCGCAATCATCCACGGCCTGGCGTCAAGGAAGGCAGCGAAGCCCCTGATCGATATTGCCCGTAAAGAGACGAACGCAGAGCTGAAGCGGGAAGCGGTCCATGCCCTTTCCCGAACGAAATCCCCCGAAGCGACGGAATTCCTGATGGAGCTGCTGAACAAATGAAACGCTCCTGCCTCGCCCTGTTCCTCCTCATCGCGGCTTCGGCGCAAGCGCAACCGCGGATACAGAACGGCGTTTTGGAGACGCATCCCGTTCAGGGAAGCCTGGAGCAGACGTTCCGCAAGATCGCTCAAGCTGAATCCGGGCCGTCGTGGATCGGTTACGCCGTGCCCTCAATCCGGCGTGAGAGCAGCACGTGCTGCGGCACGGATTCCTGCTGCGGCGCCTGCCGGCTGGAGGGAAGCTCCGCGAATCCCGAGGGCGCAAAGCAGGACGGCGTTGTCCGGCTGGAGAGTTCCAATCAGATGCTCGTGATGTTTCGAGTCGAAGGCGGGAGGATCAACCGGATCCGGACGTTCCCTGCGAACTGCCAGCTCGACGCCGGCAGACTGCGGATCCACTGGCTGGGCGATGTACCGCCAACTGACAGCATCAAGCTGCTCGCGGGCTTCACGTCGCCAGCGGACGCCGACAGCGGTTCGCTCAAGTTAGGTCAATCCGCTTTGACCGCCATCGCCCTCCACGAAGACGGCCGGGCTGACGAGTGGCTTCGCAAATTCGCTGAGTCTCAGGCTCCTTCTAAACTCCGTCAAAACGCAATCTTCTGGCTCGGATCAGCCCGTGGGAAGAAAGGCTTTGAAGCTCTCGCTCAACTCGTGAAGCGCGAGCAGGACCCAAGCATCCGGGAGCACATCGCCTTCGCCCTCTTCACCAGCAAGGAGCCGCAGAGCACGACGGCCCTCATCTCGATCGCCAGAACGGACTCCAGCCCGCGAGTGCGCTCAAAAGCCCTGTTCTGGCTGGCGCAGAGAGCAGGACGGCAGGCCGCCGGAACAATTGCGGAAGCTGTCGAGAAGGACCCGGAGATGGAAGTGAAGCGGCAGGCGGTATTCGCTCTGTCGCGCTTGCCCAAAGACGAGGGAATTCCCCTGCTGATCCAGGTCGCCCGCACCGCGCCCAATCCGGCCGTGCGGCGGCAGGCGATGTTCTGGCTCGGGCAGAGCAAGGATGACCGTGCGCTCCGGTTCTTTGAAGAGATCCTGACGCGGTAAGTTGCAGCGGTCCGGCCGGACACGCAAGCATGAAAGGAGGATGGCCGGTCGGGTTCTACAGTTGAACGTTTCTCGCGGCGGCGTGCCGAAACGTCCCATTCCGGAAGGTTTCGTCACGCCGCTCGGCATTGAGGGGGATGAAGTCGCCCATCCACAATTCCACGGCGGCCCTCAAAAGGCGCTCCTGTTGCTTGCCTCTGAGGTAGTGGACAAGCTTGCCGCTGAGGGTTTTCCCGTCTACTACGGGGCTCTCGGTGAAAACGTCACGACTCGCGGCGTGGACCACAGGCAGTTCCGCGCCGGGCAGCGCTATCGAATCGGAGACGTCATCATCGAGCTCACGCGGCCGAGAATCCCCTGCTCCACCCTCAACGTCTATGGCCCAGGGATTCAGGAAGCGATTTATGATCGGGCGGTGAAAGAGGGAGACATCACATCCCCGCACTGGGGCATGAGCGGATTCTATGCCGCCGTGCTGCAGCCTGGAACAATCCGGAAGGGCGATCCGATTCAACTGTTGGAGCAGGTGGCCTAAACCCGCAAGATATAATGGGTCTGGTAAGACCGGGAGGGCTGGCAACGTTTGCTGGAGCAGATTGCATTCCAGGACCGCACAGCGGCGGTATTCAGATTGTCACGCCTGAACGAGCGTCTGGAAGAAGGGCTCCCGGCACGACTGGAAGTGCTGCTCGCCTCCTGCGCCGATCCCGATTCCGCTTTATATTTCCTGGAATGCCTTCAGGCGCGTCAGCCTGAAGCGTTCCGCCGGCTCACCTCCAACCCCACCGCCCTTCAGCATCTCCTTACAGTCTTCTCGTACAGCCGCTTTCTGTCCGAAGAGCTCCTGGAGCATCCGGAGTGGGTGGATGAGCTGGTCGAGCGCGGCGTGATGCACCGCGTCCTTTCGGTGGAGGAGTATATCGGGCAGCTCGAAGAGTGGCTCGGTCACGCGCCCGGAACCCCTTCCCCGCTCTCTCTGGCCCTGTTCCGCCGAAAACAAATTTTGCGGATTCTCCTCCGCGACGTCTTAGGGTTCGCGTCGCTTTCCGAAGTCACCGGCGAGCTGTCGAATCTGGCGGACGCCATCCTGGACGTTGCATATCACGGCATCCGGCAGGATCTGGAACAACGCTACGGGAAACCGCAATGCATCGATGCGTCGGGACGCAAGGTGGAGTGCGGCTTTACCGTGCTCGCGCTCGGCAAGCTGGGCGGAGACGAGCTGAATTACAGCTCCGATATCGACCTGATGTTCATCTACGGAGGAAACGGCGAGACGGACGGCCCCACCTCGATCAGCAACAAAGAGTTCTTCAAGAAGGTTGCGAACACCTACACGGAACTTCTCTCCACCTACACGGCCGAAGGAATGTGCTACCGCGTCGACTTGCGGCTGCGCCCGGATGGCCGGCACGGCGAAGTATGCGTCTCGCTGGACGGCGCCAAGAGCTACTACCAGAGCCGCGCCCGGGATTGGGAGCTTCAGATGCTGATCAAAGCCCGCTGCGCCGCGGGAGAACCGGGTCCCGGCCGCGAGCTACTGGAATTTGTCGATCCCCTGATTTACTCCACCACGCTCGACTTCGGGGCAGTGGAAGCGGTTTCCGAAGCGCGCGAGCGCATTCATGAAAAGCTGGCGGCCCGGCGCGGGAACACGGGCTTTGATGTAAAGCTCGCGCGGGGCGGGATCCGCGACATCGAGTTTCTGGTCCAGTGCCTGCAACGTCTGCACGGTGGCCGCGTGCCGTGGGTCCGTCACGGAGGCACCCTCCTCGCGCTCGCACGTCTGAACGACAAGGAGCTGCTTTCGGATTCCGAATACTCCAGGCTTGCCTCCGCGTACACCTTCCTGCGGAACATCGAACACCGCCTTCAGTTCGACGAGGACCGGCAGACCCACATGCTTCCCGCCACCGCAAAGGGGCTCGATCTGCTGGCCCGGCGCATGCCGGCCGGATCTCTCGGCGGAGACCCAACGGGCGACCTGCTCCGGCGGCGTCTGAACACGCACCTGGAGGAGGTTCAAGACATCTACCAGCGTGTCATCCACGCTCAGAACCCCACATACTACAGGACCGCTGCGGACCGGACGCACGAGGCAGCAGCGATCGCTGTGGCGTCGATAACGGAACCTGTGGCAAGCAATCTTGTGAGGTATCTCGATCAGAAGGCTCCGCGATTGGCGGCGCAACTGGCGCGCCGCAAACTGCGGGGGGCGGTGCAGCTCGAGCATTTCCTCGAACGGGTTGATGACCAGCCGGAGCTGCTGGCTTGGCTCGATGCGGATCCCGTGCTTACGGGTTACGTGCTCACCGTCTTTGACCTCAGTCCGTATCTGGCCGACGAAATGATCCGGACGCCGCAGCTCATCGAGGAAATCCGGAGCCTGCGCGACCGCCACGATGTCGACGTCCGATATCATGAGCTCGCCGGCGTGCTGGATGAGCCCGGGGATCTGCGCCGCTTCTTCCGCCGCGAGATGTTTCGCCTTCAGGTGGAAAGCATCTGTTTGCCGGTTCCCGTCTTCACCACTCTTCAGCGGACCTCGACTCTGGCGGACGCCGTGATCGCCGCCGCCTACCGGATGGCGCTGAACTCCGTGATCGCTTCGAATCCGCCGTCGGATCCGCTGTATGAGCCTCGCGATCAGATGATGGTGATCGCACTCGGGCGCCTGGGGCTCAAAGAGTTCGACCTTGCATCCGACGCCGACCTCGTGTTTGTTCTCCCTGATGCGGATACCCAAGAGGAGCTGTTTTGGACGCGGGTTGCGGAGCGGATGATCAATATCATCACGGCGTACACCAAGGACGGCGTGATGTTTGCCGTCGACACCCGCTTGCGGCCGAACGGACGCGAAGGCCCGCTGGTGCAGTCCGAGACGGCATTCAAGAATTACTTCGCCAGCCACGCCGAAGCGTGGGAGGGCATTACCTACATGAAATCCCGCGCCATCGCCGGGGATATCGAGAAAGGGACCGCGTTCCTCGGGGAGTTGCAGAAAGTCGACTGGCGCCGTTACGGACAGAGCGGGCGCTCGCGCCGTCTCCTGCACCAGATGCGTATGCGGCTCGAGCGCGAACAGGGACCGTCCAACCCCTTGAAAGCCGGCTACGGCGGCTACTACGACATCGACTTCGCCCTGATGTATCTGCGCTTGAAAGGCGCCGGGATCTTCTTCAAAGTCCTGAATACGCCGGAGCGCATCGATGTCATCGAGCAGATGGGGCATCTGGAGCGCGCCGACGCCGAGTTCCTGCGCGATGCGGCAACGTTGTATCGCGCGATCGACCATGGATTGCGCGTGTTTTCGGGACAGGCGCAAGGCTCGCTGCCGACCGCCGAAGGCCACCTCGAAATACTCACCAAGCTCGTCGCGCTGTGGACGCCCGACCACCTTCACGACCAGGATCTTCCCACCGAACTCAGTCAGGTACAGCGCCGAACCAGAGAGTTTTTCGATCGGTTGTTTCAATAAGGCGGGCTGAGCGTCATACTAGGTGAAGTGCCGTGGACCCGCCTTATCACGACCCTGCTCTTGATACTTCCCAGCGCTTGCGCAGCCACAGACACAGTCATCGACGATGCTCTCAGCCGCCTTTATAACTTTGACTTCTCCGGCGCCCACCGCATCCTGGACAGGCATCTTGCCACGAACCCGAGCGATTCCCTCGCCTTCAGCATGCGCGCCGCCGCGTATCTTTTCTACGAGCTGGACCGGCTTCAGATT
>JADGHK010000197.1 GCA_019686145.1 Bryobacteraceae bacterium
ACCCAGCACGGCGGCCAGGAGACAACCATCACCAGCTTCCACAGCACGCTCCTGCATCAGGGCATGATCATTGTAGGTCTGCCCTACTCGGCGTCCGGACTCGTGGCGATGACCGAAATCACCGGAGGATCCCCCTACGGAGCCGGAACGCTGGCAGGGTCGGATGGCTCCCGCGAGCCATCCGAGAACGAACTGGCGTTAGCCCGATTCCAGGGCCGTCACGTCACAGAGATCGCAGCACGGCTGAAACGCGGCCAGATGAGCAGCTAGCCGCTTGGCTAACTTTAAATCACAGCCAGGAATTAAACTATTACTTTAAGAACCGGCGTCCGCCAGGGAGAAGTGGGGAGGAACTCAACTGAAATGCCAGCCTACACTTCCGCATAGTGCTTTTTCCGATTTTCACAGTCCGGCAGACCCAGGGGTCTGCTATTTTGCTGAAAAATCAGCCAAACCGTGGAACACAACCGTACGTCAAACTGGCATACGACGTGCAAAGAGGACAAGGGGTCGAGGTGTATTCGCAAAACGCACCCGGCCAAGGACGGGTTCAGGAAGTGAAGGAGCTGCGCAGTCAGTTTGCTGGTGCTCTGCTCGTGATCCTCACGGCAGCGCTGGTTATTGCCGCCTTCATCAACTTCCAGCAGCAGCGAAAGTTCCGCCTTCCTGACGACGGCGTTACGTGGGTTGACCGAGGGTTACCGGACTCACCCCACGTCGAAGCCCTCCACGTGCAGCCGGGAGGACCGGCAGACAAGGCCGGTCTGCGGGCGGGCGACATTCTACGGAAAATTAAAGGCGTTTCTATCCTGAAGTCGACAGATGTCCCGCAGGTGCTGATCAATGTCGGCACCTGGAAGAAGGTGGAATACACCTTCGAGCGCGACAACGTTGAAGCCATCGCACACGTGGTGGTACGGGATACCGAGCGGGGTATCTCGCTCTATTACCAGTACGTCGTAGGCGCCGCTTACCTGATCATCGGCCTCTTCGTTTACTTCCGCCGGGGAAGCGCCCCCAAGTCGCTCCACTTCTACCTGCTGTGCCTGGCGTCCTTCGTCATGAGCACGTTCCATTACACCGGCAAGCTGAACCGGTTCGACCAGATCATTTATGTCGGGAACGTACTCGCGGGGCTTCTGGCGCCGACCATCTTTCTGCATTTCTGCGCGAGTTTTCCGGAGCCGCGGCGGTGGCTGCGGGGCGTACGGGCGTCATTGATCTACCTGCCAGCGGCGGCAATGTTCGCCGTGCATCTCGGCGTCATGTCCGGCACGCTGCAAGTGCATGCAATTCCGTTGTTTGAGCTGCGCTGGCTTCTGGACCGGCTGTCGCTGCTCTATCTGGCCGTCGCGTATCTGGCAGGCGCAGTCGTGCTGCAGCGGGAATACACACGCACCGACGACACGATCGTACGGCAGCAATTGAAGTGGCTTCGAAACGGAGCGGTCTTCGGCATCGGCCCCTTCGCAATCTTCTACGTTTTCCCCTACGTAATGGGCGCCATCCCCGGGCAGTATTTGAGTCTGGCCGTCTTTTCGCTGACGCTCATCCCGCTGACCTGGGCATATGCCATCATCCGCTACCGGCTGATGGATGTCGACATCATCTTCCAGCAGGGATACGTCCACACGCTGGCGACGCTCTCCGTACTCGCCATCGTCTACGGGATGATCCTGACGCTGGGCAAGTTCGAGGAATTGAGCCCGACGGCGTTCGTCTTCCTGATTCTGATGGCGACGTTCATCTTTCAGCCGATCCGGAACTGGCTTCAGGAAGTGCTGGACCGCTACGTCTTTTACAAAGACCGCTACGACTACCGGCTTACCTTGATTGAGTTTGCGCGGGAGCTGAGCTCGGAGACAGATTCCGACCGGATGCTGCGCTCGGTAGCGGATCGCCTGCTGGGCACGCTATCCATCCATCACGTCGCTTTCTTTTTATATGAGGAATCGCGAGGCCAGTTCCGTCTGGAGCTGGCAGTCGGACGGAAGACGCCGGTAGATCCCGAACGACTGGACCTCAGCTTTCTGACGACCAGTATGCGGCGTCCGTACCTGTTTTTCGAACGGACCCGGAACATGCTGGATGTCGTGACGCGGGAGCTGCCGCCGTCCGTGCGCCAGACGATCGCCGAGCTTGACCTCACCTACTACGTCCCCTGCACGATTCGCGGCAAGACGATTGCGTACCTGGGGGTGAGCCGCACGGACAAAGGAGACTTCCTGGCGAGCGAGGATGTGGAACTCCTTATTACGCTCTGCGGCTACGTCGGAATCGCCATCGAAAACTCGCGGCTGTACCAGTCCTTGCAAAACAAAGTCGATGAGTACGAGCGCCTGAAGGAGTTCAGCGAAAACATCGTTGAGTCGATTAACGTCGGCATCCTTGCCGCGGATCTGGACGACCGTGTCGGAAGCTGGAATAGCCAGATCGAGCGACTGACCGGCATACCGCGGGAGATGGCGCTCGGACGCCGTCTCCGCGATCTCTTCCCCGACGAGCTCTGCAACCAGTTTGATGCGGTCCGCGGCCAGACCGGGATTCATCACATCTACAAGTTCCTGCTCCGGCCCGAGGCCCTGCCGTTGCGTGTGATGAGGCATACCGTCTCAGTCAACGGCAGCGGGGCGGCGGTGGAAGCGCCGGCGCGGCCGGAGTTTTCGGTTCGCGAGTCGATTCTCAACATCGCCATTGCTCCGCTGGTATCAAAGGACATGCAGCAGATCGGCCGTCTCGTCATTTTTGACGACGTGACGGACCGGGCGGAGCTGGAGCGGCGGCTGGTGCAGGCCGACAAGCTGAGCTCCATCGGACTCCTCGCTGCTGGCGTCGCACATGAGGTCAACACGCCGCTGGCGGTCATTTCGACGTATGCGCAAATGCTGGCAAAGCAGGTCTCCGGAGATGAGACGAAGTCCAAAATGCTGGAGAAGATTGCGAAGCAGACCTTCCGCGCCAGCGAGATTGTCAACGGGCTTCTAAACTTCTCCCGGACTTCTTCGACCGAATTCGAAGACCTGGATCTCAACCGCGTGATTCGGGAGACCTTAAATCTCATCGATCACCAGCTTCAGAAAGCGGGAGTGCGGGTGAATACAGATCTGGAGACGACGTTGCCCGCAATCCGGGGCAATGCGGGCAAGATGCAGCAGGTCTTTCTCAACCTCTTCCTCAACGCGCGCGACGCGATGGCGAACGGCGGCATACTCACCGTCCGCACATGGAGCGAGGATGGCTTGGCGCACGCCGAGGTAACCGACACCGGCCAAGGAATTCCGAAGGAATACCTCTCCCGGATCTACGATCCCTTCTTCACCACGAAGCCTGCAAAGAAAGGCACCGGACTTGGCCTTTCCGTCACCTACGGCATCGTACAGGAACATGGCGGTACCATTGAAGTAAGAAGCCAGGAGGGCGTCGGTACCACATTCCTGCTCGACTTCCCTCTGGTGAAGAAGCCAGTCAATGTTTGAAAAGCCGTCCGCACAAGAAATGGCCCCCGCAACGGTGAAGGGCCGCATTCTCATCATCGACGACGAAGCCGATATCCGCGAAAGTCTTGGAACGCTCCTCGAACTGGAAAATTACCAGGTGGAGATGGCGGCAAACGCAGCCGAAGGCCTCCGCCGCCTGGAAAGCGCCAGTTACGATCTGGTGCTCCTGGATCTGATGATGCCGGACCGTTCAGGACTCGAAGTCCTGGACGAGATACGGCAGCGGGACACCGAGACGCCCATCTTCATGATTACCGCCTACGGATCCGTGGAAATCGCCGTACAGGCGCTCAAGGCGGGAGCCAACGATTACTTCTCGAAACCGTGGGATAACGAGAAGCTGCTGATTGAAATCGACCGGATGATTGCCAAGGGCCGGCTTGAGCGGGAAAACACCCAGCTCAAACGCGCTCTCAAGCAGCGCTACAGCTTCCCGAACATCGTTGGCAAAAGCGAGCGAATGCACCGGGTTCTGGACCTGGTGGCCCAGGTCGCGCCCAGCCGCTCCACGATCCTGATCAACGGTGAGACTGGAACCGGTAAGGAACTCATCGCCAAGGCGATTCACGCAAATTCACCCCGCGCGGACCAGAACTTCGTCCCGGTCAACAGCGGCTCCTTGCCGCCGGATTTGCTGGAATCGACCCTGTTCGGCCACGTCAAAGGAGCCTTTACCGGAGCGATGGTCAACAAGAAAGGCTACTTCGAGCTGGCCAACCGCGGAACAATCTTCTTCGACGAGATCGGCAACATCGGTCTCGAGACACAGGCCAAGCTGCTCCGGGTCATTCAGGAGCGGGAGTTCATGCCGCTGGGGTCGACCGAAACAATCCGGGTCGATGTCCGGATTCTGGCTGCGACGAACGCCGACCTGCGGCGCCTGGTTGAAGAGGGTAAATTCCGCGAGGACCTTTATTACCGGCTCAACGTCATCAATATCGTTCTCCCGCCGCTGCGAGAGCGGAAGGAAGACATCCCGCCGCTCATCGAGCACTTCTTCAACTACTACTGCCGGGAAAACAACAAGTTTTTGGACTCGAACGGCCGGTCCATTCTGCGCTACGAACCCGAGGCGATGCAGCTAATGATGGACTACAACTGGCCGGGCAACGTCCGGGAACTGGAGAACGCCGTGGAACGGTCCGTCGTGCTGGCATCGCAGCCGGTCGTACCCGCGAGCGTGCTGCCTGACTCCATACTCCACGCAGGCGGTGTGCGGATCCGCACGGACGAGAGGGGCTACCTGCCCCCGGATGCCTCCCTTTTCGAGATCGTCGCCGATTTCGAAAGGCGCAAGATTATCGAAGCTCTGGAGGCGTGCAACTGGAGCCAGACCGAGGCAGCCGAAGCCCTGCATATTCCGTTGTCGACCTTAAATCAGAAGATCAAGCGCCTGGATATCCAGATTAAGCGTAAGTCCGACAAGTCAGCCTCATAGGAGCCGCACCACGGCTTCCCCAAACGCCGGGCTGGCAAAGTCCGGCGCACCGGTGCAGGTATAATTCGAGGTTTTGATGCGCGCACTCTTCCTTTTTCTCCTGCTCCCTGCGCTGATTGTCGCGCAACCGCTTGCCCGGAAAGTCGATGAGATCCTTGCGCGTTCCACCACTGCGCAGAAGGCGCACTGGGCAATGCGCTTTGTCGACCTGGCAACCGGGCAGATCCTGTACGAGCGCAACGCGGATAGCTATTTTGTCCCGGCCTCGAACACAAAACTTTTCTCCACGGCGCTCGCGCTGACCCGCCTCGGTCCGGATTATCGTTTCCAGACACGCGTGGAAAGCGACGCCAGGCCAGACAGCCGGGGCCGGATTGAAGGTGACATCCGCCTCATCGGCGGCGGGGATCCGACGATGTCGGGCCGCGCGATGCCCTACAGGAGGGGTCCGATTACCGGAAAGCCGCTCCAGGCCGTCGAGGAGCTGGCAGACCAGGTCGTCGCCGCAGGCGTGAAGTTCATCGGGGGCGATGTTGTCGGGGACGACACCGCCTATGTTTGGGAACCTTATCCTCCAGGCTGGTCGGAGGACGACACGAAGTGGGAGTACGGCGCGCCGGTAAGCGCTCTCACCATTAACGACAACGCCATCAAGCTGCGGAT
>JADGHK010000198.1 GCA_019686145.1 Bryobacteraceae bacterium
CGTAGCGTGGTACGGCAGCCTTGTTCCCCGTGCCGACCGGCCGCCTACACCGCTCCAGCCGAAACAGCCGATCGATGTGGCTGGTCAATTGAAGGCTCCTGTGCTCGGATTGTACGGCGAGGCTGACCAGGGCATTCCGGTGGAAACGGTAGAGAAGATGCGGGCTGCGCTAAAGGCTGCGGGATCTCCGTCGGAAATTATTCTCTATCCCAACGCTCCGCACGCTTTCCATGCGGACTACCGGCCGAGTTATCGGAAGGAACCGGCGGAGGATGGCTGGAAGCGGCTGCTCGCCTGGTTTAAGAAGTATGGAGTAGCCTAGCCTTACCGCGATCCTTCCGAGTTCGGGGTGCCGGTCTCTTCGGACCGGACCCGTGGAAACGGAGTCGAGCGAAACGGCCGTTGCGATAGGATCGAACTCATGAATCGAAGAGAGCTCCTGACGTCCATGCCACTACTGGCAGCCGCAGCGCTGTCAGCAGCCCCGAACGAATCTCTTGCCAAAAAGTCGCGATTGCGGACCGCCATTTGCGCCTACTCTTTCCGCGACGCTTTGAAGGCAGGAACGATGACTTACGCCGATCTCGTCCACATGGCCGTAGAGCACGACGTGGACGGGCTCGATCTGACAGTGTACTGGTTCCCGAACACGACCAACGACTTCCTCCTGCCGCTGCGCCGGTTGGCGTACCGCAGCGGCGTGGAGATTTACAGCATCTCGGTTCGCAGTGAAATGACACGGCCGACGCCCGAGCTGCGCGACAAAGAGGTTGCCGAGGTGAAGAAGTGGGTCGACGTGGCGGAGAAGCTCGGCGCGGGGCACATTCGGGTGTTCGGCGGCTCGGTTCCAAAGGGTACCAGCGAGGACGTAGCAGCCTCCTGGGTGGTCGAGGTGCTGAAGCGGTCCGCAGAGTATGCCGCGACGAAGGGAATTATCCTCGGCCTGGAGAATCACGGCGGGATCACCGAGCGCGCGGAGCGGATCATTGACATCGTCAAGAAGGTGGATTCGCCCTGGGTCGCGATAAACCTCGACACAGGAAACTTCAACAGGAATGTCTTCCCGCAGATCGAGATGTGCCTCCCCTATGCCGCGAACGTGCAGGTCAAGGCGGAGATGCGGGATGAAAGCGGGGCGCGCGTGCGCCAGGACTGGAACAAAGTCGTCCAGATGATTGCGAAATCCGGCTATAAGGGCTATCTCGCGCTGGAATATGAAGCGAAGGAAGACCCGGCGGTCGCCGTGCCGCGCATGATGAAAGAGTTGCGGGCTCTCACCCGTAAGTATTCCGCCTGATCGCCGGAAGCCGTTTTGACGACCTCGCGGAGCTTCCTTGAAGCAACGCGGGTGATCTGCAAGCGGCAGGCGGAGAGAATAGATGAGATCTCCAATCGGAAAGGAACAGCGAAAATGGTGAAGCCACAAACTGTGTTCGCCTCCGCGGTGGCGGTGGCGCTAGCCGTGACGTCTCTTTTCGCTCAAGGCGAGCGAAAACGCATCAGCCCGCACGAGCAGGTTCAAGTCACCTTGGCGGGAAAGTTGATCAAGATTGATTATGGCCGTCCCTACTTGAAGGGCAGAAAAGCAGTCGGCGGCGATTTGGTCCCTTACGGAAAGGTCTGGAGGACCGGCGCCGACGAGGCGACCATGCTTACCACCGAGGTTGACCTCATGATCGGAGACTTGAAGGTGCCTGCCGGCAGCTACAGCCTGTTCACGCTGCCGTCGGAGGAGGGCTGGACTCTCATCGTCAACAAGGTTGCCAAGCAGTGGGGCGCATTCAAGTATGATCCCGCCACCGACCTTGGCCGTGTCAGGATGAAGGTCGAGAAAACGCCCTCTCTCGTGGAACAGTTCACGATCAGCTTTGAACAGCCGACGGCAAAGAGCGCGATTCTTGCGCTGGCTTGGGAAAATACGAAGGCTTCTGTACCTGTTAAAGTCAGTGAATAAAGCCGCTGCTCGGGCGGCTCGGTGTTCCGGCCGCCTGGCGGCATTGCACCGCTGCCTTCTTTGCGTGTGCGGCCCCCCTGAAAGACTACGGCAGTTCGAACGAGACGAACATCAGTTTGCCGTTGCGTTCGAGCTGCACGGCGATTGCGTCGCCTGATTTGTACCGGCTGAGGATCAACCGGACGTCGGCGAGAGAGGCCACAACCTCACGGTTGATCGCGTAGATAATATCGCCGGCCCGGAAACCTCCGCCTTCGATAACCGGGGCGTCGGCAGTCCGCGCAACCACCAGGACGCCCAGGCCTTTTCTAAGAGGGGTGAGCCGCTCCAGAATCCTGGGTGTCAGTTCGACGACGAGAATCCCGAGTTGCGGAACCAGATTTTCCCCGCCCGTCACAAGGGCCGCAAAGCGCTCGGGGTCGTTCAGTTTCTCCGCCACCGGTACGTTGAAAGTAAGCTTCTGCTGGCCTCGGAGCACCTCCAGCCGCACGGTTTCGCCGATCTTAGGCCGGTAGAGATTCACGGCGAACTGCCGTGCGTTCTCCATCGGCTTGCCATTGAGCGTAAGGATAATGTCGCCTACGCGGAGACCGGCTGTGGCAGCCGGCCCTTCCGGCTCAACGTCGGAAATGACGACGCCCGAATCCCGGGCAAGCTTCCATCCCTTGGCGAGCGTAGGGTCGATCGTCTGAGCATCCGCCCCAATGTCCCCGCGAATCACCCGTCCGTTGCGCCGGATCTGTTCGTACACCGTCCTGACGATGTTGCTCGGCGCGGCGAACCCGATACCCTCATTCACTCCGGATTGTGTGAGGAGCAGGGTGTTGATTCCGATCACTCGACCCTGGGTATCAATCAGAGGTCCGCCGCTGCTGCCCGGATTGATGGGGGCATCCGTCTGGATGTAGATCATCGTGTCGTCGGCGCGGAGCTGGCGCGCTTTGGCGCTCACGACTCCCATGCTGACGGAATTTTCCAGTCCGAGCGGACTTCCCAGCGCCAGTACAAGCTGCCCTTGCTCGACGGTTTCCGAATCGCCCAGTTCCAGCGCTGGAAGATTCTTTGCCGGGACCTTCAACACGGCAAGGTCTGTTTCGAGATCGATGCCAACGATGTCGGCGCGCAACCGCCGTCCTTGCGGGCGGATAATCGAGCCCTTCTTCGGATTCTCTTCGTCCATGGCCGGAAGGAGCACCTGGACACGCTCGGCGCCGAGAATCACGTGGGCGTTCGTGATGATGTAGCCGTTCGGATCCACAATCACTCCGGATCCGCTGCTTTGCTGTCGGGTCGTTAGGGAATTCGGATCCTCTTCGTCGTCTAGCGGGCGGTATCCAATTGCAAGCACTTTGACGACCGTCGGGCTAACCCGTTTTGCAAGTGCTTGAAATGCTGTGCTGATCTGTTCAAGCTGTGACTGTTCGCGGCGCTGTTCCGTGGATTGAGCGGAGGCGGGAGAAAGGACCAGGATAAGGCAGACAGCGACTGCCAACCTCCCCGAGCGACCCTTACTACTCATCTGACTTTCATTGTATCTCTAACGATAAAGCGAATTTTGAATCTTTTGAAGCCTTTGATAGCTTAATTGGGATTATGAAGCGACGGACTTTCCTCCAGGTTTCCTCGGTTGTTGCCGGCGCGGGTGCGCTTTCCGCCGATGCGCCGATGCCGATGGCTACCCTTGGCAAAAGCGGTTTGAAGGTTTCACGGTTCTGCCTCGGCGGATACCACATGGCGGTCCGCGGAGAGGAGGAGGCGATCCGCATCATCCACCGTGCCATCGAGCTCGGCGTCAACTTCTTTGACAGCGCACACCACTATCACAAAGGCAAGAGCGACGAAATATACGGCAAAGCCCTGAGGGGAGGGCTACGGCAGAAAGTGCTGCTAATGTCGAAAGCTCAACTGCGGGACCGGGACAGCGCCATGCGTCAACTGGAGGAGACGCTGACACGCATGAGAACGGACTACCTCGACCTGTGGCAGTGCCACGAGGTGAGCACGCAGCAGGAAGTGGATAAGATTCTCGGCCCCGGTGGTGCTCTCGAGGCCTTCGTTCGAGCTAAGGAACAGGGAAAGGTACGTCACATCGGCTTCACCGGGCATCACGATCCCGCGGTTCACAAGCGTCTGCTCGAGTCCTTTGACGGATGGGAGACCGTGCAGATGCCCGTGAACCTCATCGATCCGCACTACCTCAGTTTCATCCGAACCGTACTGCCGGAAGCCCGGAAGAAAGGGCTGGGGGTGCTTGCCATGAAGACAAACGGCATGGGAAGCATCGGCAAGCACCGGATTGCATCCATCTCCGAATGCCTGCGGTTTGCCTGGAGCCAGGACGTCGACACGGTGGTGTCCGGTGTCGAGACAGTCGGCCACCTTCTCGAAAACGTGGGAATCTGCAAGACGTTCCAGCCCATGTCGAAGCAGGAGATCAGCGTTCTGCTGCACCGCACGAAGCAGGGGCCGACGGGCTCAAAGGTAGAAAACTACAAGAAGAAGGAAAACGCCTCAATGACTCATAAGGAGCACCGCGACGGCGAGCCGGCCTAAGGCCTGTCGCCCCAAGCCGGTAAGAGGCAATTAGGGCTCGGGGATGTGGAGGAGGCCAAGCTGGAAATTCTCCACCTCTCCTGCTGGTCCCAGGCGGAAATTCGAAGTGATCAGCCCGCTGGCGTGCTTGAGCTGACCTTTACCTCCTTCGACACGGTATGTGATGGCTCCGCGGCTTTCGTTCGGCTCCGGCCCCTCTTCGAGTTTCCCCGGCGTAAACGTCACAAACCGGATACTGGGCCCCTCCTCTCCGAACTGAATCTCACCTTCCTCTTCGAAGGTGTCGTTGTCCTTCATTTGTACTCTTGATTCAAATTCGGCGAACCCGCCGGTTACCGGCTGTAAGGATCCCCGGACGCCCTCTTCGTCAATCATTGTCTGGACGTGGCAGCTCTCCCCTGCCGCCTTTACGCGAAAGCGCCCTAAGCCCTCCGTTTCCGGCTCAGCTTGTCCCTTGAATCGCATGCAGTACAAGAGTTCGGCCATTCCTTGGGCTCCTCCAGCTGATTGTACCTGTTCACCTCCTGACAGTCCGGCATCCTATAATCGAAAGCACAATCCGATCATCGGAAACTAAACTCTTTTTTGATGGAACGTATCATGCGACCGTTTTTCCCTGCTCTTCTTGCGGTATCGCTGCTGCCGCTTTCCATGAGCCCTCTCCGGGCGGCAGACGCCGATGCCAGCAAGCTGTTCAAGCCTCTTCCTGCCGTGATGGACTCCTCGTCCAACCCCATTACGGAAGCGAAAGTAAAGCTCGGGCGGGCGCTGTTCTACGACACGCGCCTTTCGACGAATAATGATGTGTCCTGCAACTCCTGCCATAGCCTGGACAAGTATGGCGTGGACGGTCTGCGCTTCTCGGTCGGGCACAAGAAGCAGACCGGGGACCGCAACGCTCCTACTGTCTATAACGCCGCCGGACATTTTGTGCAGTTCTGGGACGGCCGCGCTCCGAATGTGGAGGAGCAGGCGAAAGGGCCTGTGATGAATCCCGTGGAGATGTCGATGCCGTCCGAGGCGGAGGTCGTGGCGCGGCTCAAGCGGAGCAAGGAGTATGTTGAGATGTTCCGCGCCGCCTTCCC
>JADGHK010000199.1 GCA_019686145.1 Bryobacteraceae bacterium
CTTCAGCAGTGTGCCTTGCGCGGGATTGCCCGGCACGACTGCCGGGCCTGACTCACCGCCGCGCAGCAGACCGTTGCGGTCGTCCACGCGTAGCCCTCCAGCTGGTTTGGTTTCCGCCGAATGGCACGCGTAGCACTTGTTCACCAGCACCGGACGTACTTTCTTCTCGAAGAACTCGATTTGTTCGGGTGATCCCGCGGCATAGAGCGCCGTCGAGGCCACCAGTGCAAGTGCATAGCTTCTGTAGGCCGTCATCGCAGTCTCCTCGCCAGATTCAGAACTTGTAGTGCAAGCCGAGTTGGATAATCCGCGCCTGGTTCCCCGGAAGCAAACTGCTAATGCGGCCGAAGTTGGCGACACCCCGGTTCTGATTGGGAACCGCAAAGTTGGCGCGGTTGGGGAAATTCAGTATCTCTACGCGGAACTGGAGCCGCTGCTGTTCGCGAATCGTGAAGTTCTTGAGAACAGCCAGGTCGGAAATAATTGCGCCCGGCCCGATCGCCACGGTCCGGCCAAGATTGCCGAATGTGTACAGAGCGGGAGCGACGAAGACGGAAGTATCAAAGTATGTCTCTCCCAGCACGTTGCTTCGCCAGTTGGGATTCTTACGATAAGGTGCAATTGCGCTTGAACGGACGGTTGCGGCCGTTGGATAGATAGCGGCGGCGTTGTTCTCGATGACTCCGAACGGCGAGCCGGACCGCGCTTCAAAGATCAGCGAGGTCGACCAGCCGCCGATAACGTGATCGAGAAGGTTACCCGCCTTCAGCAGGCGCCCTTTGCCAACCGGCAGTTCCCAGACCGCGCTGCCAATAAAGCGGTGACCGATATGATTCCCCGAGAGACCGCGGTCTGCCCGGCGGTCGTACTGGTTTGCGAAGGCGTTATCTCCCGCATTGCCTCCGATCTCGTCACGTGACTCCACATCGTCGATCGCCTTCGACCACGTGTAGTTCGCACTAAACTGAAGGCCTTTCGAGAAGCGCTTCTCGACTTTCAAGTTGAGCCCGTGATAGTTGGAGTTGCCGATGGTCGGCGCGATGACGCGGACGTCGGAGAACTGAGGAAACGGCCGAAGCGCCTGCACATTCCCGGGGCCGATGAGATCCGGAGGAACCTGATTGATTGAGCGGCTGCCCGGAGCAGTCAGCTTGTGCCCCAGCGTGCTCAAGTAGCCGATTTCGAAAACCGCATTGCCCGGCAGTTGCCGCTGAATGTTGAAGTTGAAAGTGAACAGGTAAGGAACGGCGCGCCCTTTCGGTTCGAAGAACTCGACAGCGAGAGTCGGATTCTCCCCGGGCCGCGCGGCTCCATAGCCGGGCACGAGCAGGTCGTTCGAGGGTGGAGTTGCAGGTGGCAGACCGTTACGCAGAAGAAATGCCGGCGTGCGTCCACCGTCCGGCGAAACGACGTCGCTGCGCAAGCCGAAGCCAATGTTTGCAACGATCGGCGTGGCCTGGTCGTACTGGCCGACGTACAGCACCCCGCCACCGCCCCGGATTACCCATTTGTCCGTTGCGCGGTAGGCAAAACCGACGCGCGGGCCGAAGTTGTTCTTATCGAAGTTGTGCGCGTACTCGCTCAGGCCGTTGCGTCCGGACCACGTAATCACGCCGGGCGTATTGCTCACTGGGTTGATCGCATATCGATCAAAGGAGTTTTGCCGGTTGTCGACGAGTTCCCGGCGTGGAGAATCGATGTCCCAGCGCAGGCCGAGATTGAGTGTGAGCCGCTGGGTCACCTTCCAGTCGGTTTGCACGTACGCCCCGAAAGCAGTGGCCCGTGTCCGCAGCAGCAGCGCTTCTGCTCGAGAGCCGCTGTATGCCCATCCCAACAGGAAAGATGCAAGCGGATCGCCCGTTGCCGTCTGATTGAAGGAGAATTCGCCGCCCGCAGTTCCAGACCAGCGGTCGTCATTGGTGGAGCGTCTGTACTCTGCGCCAAATTTGATGGTGTGCGCGCCGGCGATCTTCGTAACGCTTACCGTGTAATGATCGCCACGAATGGGCACCTGCAAGCGCTCATGGTTTCCGGTTCCAAAGCCCGTAAGGCCGGGAATGTTGATCTTCGGAAAGAAACGGTCGTTGGTCCCCTTGATGCCGAATTGCTGAGCCAGACCAAGATCCGCTCCACCGGACCGTACGTTAGCTTTTCGCCTGTCCCAGGAATAGCGGGCCTCAAGAATGGTCAGAGGCGAGAAATTGTGCTGCCACGTCGCCGACCAGCTATAGTAGCTGTTGTCATTCCTCGAGTGATACGGATCCACTCCTGGCGTCGGGTACACCGGCGCATTGAACGTGTCAGTCTCGTTGGCAAGAAAGCGGCCGTAAACGCGGTCGTTTATGGAAAAGTTGTGGTCAATACGGGCAACAGCGACGTGTGTTGTCGTTCGTATTGCCTGATTCGCGCGGAAGTTGTTCGAGCGGCTGCGCGCTCCGGCGACGTTCGGCGCGGGATAGAGGGCAGCAATCGCCGCTCCGACCGGGTCCAGCCGCGATTCCGGGATGATGTTCCCAGGGAAGGGAAGGCCCGTTTCCGGATCCCGGATCGTGGTTGAAAGCCCGGAGAAGTCGCCGCGGGTCTCCGCTACGCCCGGTACGCTGGCGACGATTGTCTGCTGACGTCTGATCTCCAGTCCTTCGTAGTTCGCAAAGAAGAATGTTTTGTCTTTGCGAATCGGGCCGCCCAGGCTCGCGCCGTACTGGTTGTATCGAAGTACCGGTTTCGATTCTGCAAAGAAGTTCCGTGCGTCCAGCTTGTCGTTGCGCAGGAACTCATAGAGCGAGCCGTGGAACTGGTTCGTTCCGGACTTGGTGGTCATCTGGATGTAGCCTCCGCCTGACCGGCCCAGTTCCGCTTTGTAGTTGCTGATCTCGACGTTGAACTCCTCGAGGGATTCAACCGGCGGATCATAGCTCAGCGTCGCCACGCCGAGCAGAATGTTCTGTGCATTTCCACCGTCAATAGTCCACATCGCGTTGTTGCCGCGACCGCCGGCCATAGCGAAGTTCGAACCGTTTCCGTTCTGCACGACAAACCCGTTCAGCTTTGCGAGCTGCGCGGCGCGGCGGTCGATCAGCGGCATATTCGCAATCGTGCTATTGCGGACAACAGAACCGACAGACGAGGTATCGGTGTTCAGCAGCGGCGCCGATGCTTCCACTGTGACCGTCTCCGCCACTGCCCCGACTTCCAGCGTGAAATCAATCCTGACGGTTGCTCCTGTCTCGAGCCGTACGCCCGTCTGTTGAAACTGCTTGAAGCCCTGTGCTTCGGCGCTCACCTTGTAGTCGCCGGGTTTGATGAGAGGAATCGTGTAAATGCCGTCTGCGGTGGTGACGCCGCTGAATACTTCACCCGTGTTGACGTTCGTCGCTTTGACAACTGCGGCTTCAATCACCGCCTGGCTGGTATCACGGATTGTGCCTGTGAGGGTTGCTGTCTGCTGCCCGTAGGCTGCAATCGCTGCGGCGAAGACAGCGGCTGCTGCTGCCGAGCTTCTGAATCTGAAGCGGTACATGAATGCTCTCCCAAACAAATGCGGGCGCCAGCAAGGCTCACCCGTTCTTCGGAATCGAGGAATTTGCTGTCCAACCGTGCGGTTGCCTGGCGCGGGGGGACTGGAATCCGTTCAGGAAAGCTAACGAGGAACGGTCAGTATACTACTTCGATGGAGAATACGGTGATTGGATTCAGCCTGTCAATAGAAAAATGTTCATATCGGCCCTAAGTGATTGTTCCCATTGCTAATAAGTTGGTCTATAGGATAAGTAGAAAAAGTGTTGACACGCACTCGCGGTCCCAGTATCCTGGGGTTCAAATGCTCCGTACGACAACCGCGCCGATTCAGTTTCAGAACCTTCGGAGCCGTTGTTGCGCCTCAGCCTGTTCGTAGCTGCCGGACGACGGCAGGGTTCGCCGCGGCAGGCCGGGGATGAGTCGAAATCGCGGAAGTACCAGGTCTCACAGGGAATATCCATCGGATTACGTTAAGACTGCCCGGTCATAACCCCCTCGACGCAGGCCGGGTCTCCTTCGCTATGCCGCTGCCAGTAGCCGTGCAGTTTCTCGATGGACAAGGGAATTGACGGAGATTTCTACATAGAGGCTCGCAGCCTCAGGGAGCTGCGGATGTCAGGCTTGACTTTGACGGTATGAAGAACGAACAAGCGCCATTTGCACGCAGTCTGCGCCTGATTCTCGACATGATCGTGTGCCAGTACAAGGCAGACGTTGCTTACTTGTTTGAATACAGGGAAGCTAGGCGCGCCTTCACGCTTCGCGCATGCGCGGGCGACCGGAAGACGCGCACCGATGCCGAAACGGTGGAACTGCCGCCGGAAGCCGCGGCATGGATTGGGGAATTGAAGGGGCTCAAGGAGATGGAAGCCCCTTTCTCGGATGAGTGCGTAGGCTGGTTTCCGGAGGTGGTCCTCAACGAACTGAACCGCGTTGTGATTGCTCCGCTGCGAACAGGCGAGAAGCTGGCTGGCGTTCTGACGGCGGGGTGGAGAAGCGTGGATCGAGCAGAGGCCGCCTCCCTCGACGGCATCGCTGCGCTCGCTTTGTCTGTTACGGCTTTGCTCGCCCGGAGCCAGCAGGTGGAGTCCGCAACGGACATGGCTCTGCGGATCGCGGCACTCGAAGCCGAGCTCGCGGATCTCAAGATTGCGGACCGTACGAGCGGATTCCTCACCGAGGCTCAGCAGTCGAACGCGATAGCGGACCTGGTGAACCGCCACGTGCAACGCGTTCTGGAGACGACGGATAGCGCCTTGCTCTTCCGGCGGCAGCTCGAGCTATTGCAGGAACAGGTGCGCGACCGGCAACTGCTGAACCGCGCAAAGGCGCTCCTTCAGCGGGAGCGTCAGATGAGCGAGCAGGAAGCCTACCTGCATTTGCGCAACACGAGCCGGCGCGAACGGCGGCGCCTGCGCGAGGTAGCAAGCGAGTTGCTTCATATCTACGGGCGGGACGAAGCAACGGACCGGTGACTCCTGCGAGTCACCGGTCTTCTTCCGAGCTTCTACCAGAGGAGCTTCAGGCCGAACTGCAGGTTACGAGGAGTATCGGCGCTTGTGATCTGCCCAAAGTTTGCAGCGCCCAGCGTGTTGCCGGGTGTTCCGAAACGCGGCGTGTTGGAGAAGTGAAACGCCTCGAACCGGAACTGCAGCCTGAGCCTCTCCTGAAACTGCCAGGATTTCAGAGCTGAGAAGTCCCAGTTGAACATACCGCGCTGCCGGAGAATGTTCCGGCCGGCGTTTCCGATGGTGAACGCCGCGGGTCTTGCAAAGGCGCTTGTGTCGAAGTCGCGCGCGACGGTTCGCTCCGACGCGTAAGGATCTCCCACGACATTCGGGCGGTTCACGATGCTAATCGTGCCGGTGTTGGCGGGATTACCGGTCACAGTCGGGCTGAACGGCAGCCCGCTCGACGCCGTCACGATGCTGCCCACGGTCCAGCCGCCGAGGACGGCCTCAATCAGCGGATGCGCGGATCCTCCGAACCGGCGTCCCTTGCCAAACGGAAGATCATAGAGACCGCTGGCCACGAACCTGTGCGGTACGTCCTGATTGTCC
>JADGHK010000200.1 GCA_019686145.1 Bryobacteraceae bacterium
AGCGGCTACGGGCAGGAACTCGTACGCCGTGACTCCGTTGTGGTAACAGGCACCTATCAGCCTGTACCACTAGAAGAAGCCGATCGCGCCATCCGGGTTTTGGATGTGCGGGAGTCTGCGCTTCTTTCGAACACCTTCGTGGATCTGCTCAAGCTCGATCCTTCGCTCGACCTCCGGCAGCGGGCTCCCAATGGCGTTCAATCGGATCTGTCCATTCGCGGAGGCACATTCGGTCAGGCGCTGATCCTCCTGAACGGAATTCGGCTCAACGATCCGCAAAGCGGACACCACAATATGGACGTGCCGATCCCCCTCGAAACGATGGATCGCATCGAAGTGCTGCGGGGAGCGGGTTCCACATTCCATGGCTCGGATGCAGTCGGAGGAGTGGTGAACTTCATCACCCAGCCGCCGGAAAGAACCGAAGTGCGTCTTCGGACGGCTGCCGGCAACTGGGGAGTGAACCAGCAGCGCGCTTCCGTGACGACTGCGTTCCGGAACGTCACCCAGCATTGGGCGTTTTCGCGCGACTTCTCGACGGGATTCCAGCCCAACCGCGACTACCGGAATCTGTCCCTGGCGTCGGTAACGCATGCAAAGAGCAGGCTCGGATTTACCGATTTGATCCTGGCGCACAATGACCGGCCCTTTGGCGCTTCCCAGTTCTATGGGAACTTCGAGTCCTGGGAGCGCACCAAAGGGTGGTTGGCTTCGCTGCGGCAGGAGCTCGGACAGAAGAACGAAGTGTCTTTTGCGTACCGCCGCCACACCGACCTATTCGTGCTCTATCGCGATCGCCCCGAAGTTTTTACAAACCGGCATGTGGCGGAGAGCTTCGAGGGGATCCTGCGTCGAAAGGAGACCCTTGGCCAAAACGCCCGGCTGAGCTACGGCATGGAGGCCTACGCCGATTCCATCGACAGCAACAACCTGGGAAAGCACTCGCGCGTTCGGGGCGCCGGCTATATGGCCCTCGATGTTCGGGCACTGCACCGCTTCTCCTTTACTGCCGGCCTCCGCGACGAAATTTACTCCCGTTTCCAGCATCAGGTGAGCCCAAGCCTTCATGCCGGCTACTGGCTCAACGGATACATGCGGCTGCGCGGCGGGGTTGGCCGGGCCTTCCGACTGCCCAGTTACACAGATCTCTACTACCACGACCCTGCCAACCTGGGATCCCCTGACCTTCGCCCGGAAAAGGCGTTGAATTTCGAGGGCGGTCTCGACTGGAACCTCGGCGGGAGGCTGCGCGGGGAGATTACCGTGTTCCACCGCCGCGAGCGCGACGGCATCGACTATGTCCGGCTCTCGGATCAGGATATCTGGCGGGCGACGAATTTCCAGCGGCTTATTTTTACAGGTGTTGAAGCATCAGTGGGCGCCAGAATTACGCGCCACCACGCCGTCGACTTCAGCTACACCGCACTGCGCGGCGGACAAGAAGCGCGTACTGACATCGCCTCCAGGTACGTGCTCAACTACCCGCAGCATACCGGTATCGCCTCCTGGCAAGGCAAACTCCCCGGAGGCATTTCCGCCCGAACACGCGTGGGCGCCATGCAGCGCTACGCCCGGGATCCCTACGCTGTGTGGGATGTCTTCCTCGCCTATACCGAAGGAAGATGGCATCCATTCCTCCAGCTCACCAACCTGACAGCGACGCGCTACGAGGAGATCAAGGGGCTGGCAATGCCTGGGCGGGGCGTTGTCTTCGGGGTCGAGGTGCACGCATGGGGAGGAAAGTAGCTTGCGGAGTTAGGGTAGACTGGTGATGATGTAGGTGCCGGTTTGTTCATTCGTTGGTTGACCCCCATCCTGCTGCTCTCCGTAGCGGGTTACGCCCCTGCTCAGCCGCAACAGCAGGGCCAGCTCGACGGCAGTCCGACGGTGTTCAGCGTCCTTGCCGCAATTAACGCTGCCGGTTACGACGCCGATCTCACATCTGCCGCCAACCATCCTTTGCGTGCAGCCGTGCGGAAGCACCTCGCCGCTCAAAACATTCCTGTTCTGCCAGAGCTGAAGCGCTTCTACGAGCAGCACAAGAAGCCGGACCCGGCCGCCGACCTCAGCCAGTACATTTCGTTTGCGCTCTGTGTGAACGGTCCTCCCACGTTCGAATACCGGTTCAAGCCGGGAGAACTCCCTCCCGACGTCGCCGCGCTGAACGGTTTCGAACTCCTCATGGCTCGGTTCCACAAGGAAGCGAAGATCGACGAGCTCTGGCAGCAGGCGCAGCCAGCCTTCGACGAAGCGATTGCGCGTTATCACGAGCCCGTCACCAAAGCCCTGATGGAGGTGAATGCCTATCTTCGGCACACGGCCATCGGGTCCGTGGACCGGCGGTTCCAGGTTTATCTGGATCTGCTCGGGGCGCCCAATCAGATTCACAGCAGGAGCTACGCGGGCGATTACTTCGTCGTGATTACGCCCTCAGCGGAACCGCAAGTCAATGATATCCGGCACGCCTACCTGCAATACGTCCTCGACCCGATGGCGCAGAGGAACAGCGCGTTGTGGGAGACCAAGAAGGCGCTCGCGGACTTCGCGCAGCCCGCTCCTTTGCTCGGCGAACACTACAAGAACGATTTCGTGCTGCTCGCCAGCGCTTCTCTGGTGCGCGCCGTCGAGAGCCGTCTGGCGCCGCCCGCGAAACGGCAGGAGATGGTCGCCCAGGCCCTCAGCGAAGGATTTATCCTGACACCGTATTTCGCCGAGAAGCTGCCGGAGTATGAGAAGCAGGAGCAGTCGATGCGCCTTTACTACCCGGAATTGGTGAAAGGCGTGGATCTCGCACGGGAGGACAAGCGCCTGGAGGGCGTGCAGTTTGCGACTGAACGGGCGGCGCGGATCGCAAAACCGGCGCCTCCTCCCCAGGAGCCCACAGGCGCCGCGAAAACGCTTGCCGACGCAGAAGATCTGTACAGAGCGCGGGATCTGGAAAAGGCAAAGGGAGCCTATCTGCGGGTGCTGCAGGAGGCGGACGAGCGGCGGCTCCATGCAAGCGCATATTATGGATTGGCGAGGATATCGCTGCTGCAGAACGATCCCGAGTCGGCTCAGGAGCTCTTCGGAAAGGCGCTCCAGTCAGAGCCTGAACCGCAGGTGAAAGCCTGGTGCCTCGTATACCTGGCCCGGCTGTCGGAAGCTCTGGCGAAAGCGGCGGAGGCGGACGGCCGCTCCGCGGAAACGGATTTGGCGGATGCTGCCCGCTACTATCGGGAAGCTCTCGGCGTGGAGGGGGCATCGGACGCCGCGCGACAGGCAGCCCAGCAGGGCTTGGGCGCCTTGGAGTCGAAGAAGGCCCGGCCCTAAGACCCGGGCAAAGCATCATCACGGAAGGAGTCATGCAGATGAGATACGGAAGATTCTCAAAGGCCATCATTGGACTCGCAGGCGCGACGGGTCTGCTGTTCGCCCAAGCTCAGCCTCAACCGAAATCACAGAAGGAAGTCGAAGCGATCCAGGCGATGTTTCAGGCGCAGGACCCGGATTCGCAGATCAAGGCTGCCGAGAACCTGATTCAGAAGTTCGCCGACACGGACTTCAAGGCGCTCGCCATGTTTGTCATGGCCAATGCCTATCAAAACAAGAATGATCCCGAGAACACGATCATCTGGGCCGAGCGCATGCTGGAGATCGATAAGACCAGCTACCAGGCCGGTCAGGCAATGCTGATGATTGCGAAGTCGCTGGCGGTCCGTACGCGCGAGTTCGATCTCGACAAGGAAGAGAAGCTGGGACGCGCCGAAAAGCTGGCCAAAGAGGCGCAGAATGTGATCGCCAAGGCTCCCAAGCCCCGCCCGGACATTTCTGACGAACAGTGGGAAGCTGCCAAAAAGGACGGCGTTTCCCTCAGCCACGAAGCACTCGGGTTGATCGCGCAAGTGCGCAAGAATCATGACGTGGCGATCGCCGAGTTCACGCAGGCTGTGGAAATGGCCGCGCAGCCGGATCCCGGCGTGATGTTCCGTCTGGCCTCATCGTACGCAAGCGCGGGCAAGAACAACGAGGCGCTCTCGACTTTGGACAAGGTGCTGTCGATGCCCAACCTGCATCCGACAATCAAATCTCTCGCCGAAAAGGAGAAGGCAAGAATTCAAGGCGGAAAGTAGCATCTTCGTATGAGCGCGGACCTGGAAGGCCTTGAAACAGTACTCGGCTACAAGTTTCGAGACCGTTGTATTCTTCTCCGCGCTCTCACTCACAAATCCCGCCTCTCGGAGAAGAACTCCTCCACGGAAGCGGACAACGAGCAACTGGAGTTCCTGGGAGACTCGATCCTGGGCTTTCTGGTAAGCGAAGCTCTGGTCCGCACCTACCCGGGATACCGGGAAGGGCGCCTCTCCAAGCTCAAAGCGCATCTGGTGAGCGCCATTCACCTTCACAGCATTGCCAATAAGCTGCGGCTTGGCGACTATCTGGTTCTCGGCCGCAGCGAGGAGATGAGCGGAGGACGGAAGAAGAAAGCGCTCCTCGCCAACGCCCTCGAAGCCGTCATCGCTGCGATGTATCTGGACGGCGGCCTGGAGCCGGCGCGCCGCTTCATCGAGGAACATCTCCTGGAGGAGTTCGACTCCCGCGGTGTGGAGGCCGTGCAGGTCCGGGACTACAAGAGCGAGCTACAGGAAGCTGCCCAGGCCATGAAACTGCCCCTGCCACGATACCTGATTGTGAAGGAGGAGGGCCCGGAACACGCGAAAACGTTCACGGTCGAGGCGCGCATCGGACGCGATCTGGTCCGTCAGGCCGAGGGGCCGTCCAAGAAGAGCGCGGGGCAATTGGCTGCGCGCCTCCTGCTCGAAGGGCTCCGCTCATCCACGGGGCAGCAGTCCAACGATACCCCAGATACCCCGACGGAAGGCTGAACCGCTTACCCGTGGTGCCCTACCGCTGCTTCCTTCCGCTGCAAGGGAATTCCGCACCGTACCAGAGCCGACTCGAGAGCAAATTCCGTCAAGCGCGAAGCATCGTACTCCACGTGAATGGAATCGAGCGTGGGCGACAGGCGCACCAAGTGAATCCCATACACAGAGTGCGCACGGGCAATTGCATTCATGTCGGCCTCCGTCACCTGCCTCGTGAGGCCGAAGTCCTTTTCAACTTTGGTCATCCGGTTACAGAATAGCACTTGCCAGCCGTCAGTCAGAGGCGGGGACGGCTATGACCGCGTGTTCGTCCGCATTCTCCAGAGCGCCTGCCTCAGCATGCCCTGCCAGGCTTCGATGTCACGCGCCGGAAGGTTCAGACGCCGGACCATCCGGCGGACCTTCTCCCTCGCAGAGCCCGCCGTCAGCGGCTTGATGTAGTCGCATTCCTCCAGCATCTCGATCAGCAGAAGCGTGAAGCGCTCCACCTCTGCGGCAGAAGCAGCCTCGACCGGTTCCGGCTCCCGCGCCGCCGCACTCGAATCCCGTATCAGTTCGTAGAGGCAGACGGCCACGGATTGACCGAGGTTCATCGATTCGTGCTCGGGGCGTGTGGGGATGCGCATCAGGAAATGGCAGTGCGCCATATCCTGGTTCGACAGGCCAAACTTCTCAGA